>PKWQ01000273.1 GCA_003133265.1 Acetobacteraceae bacterium | reverse complement strand
CGCAGCGCGCCCAGCGCGGAGGCCCGCGCCTGGCCGATGCGCGCCTCGGCCCCGGCGATCTGTGCCGCCAGCTTGGCGTTCAGTTCGGCCGACTGCGCGGCGGCGGCCTGCTTGGCCTGATCGAGCGCGGTGTTGATCGCCGCCTGTGCCTCGGCCCGCGCGCGCTGCGTGGCCGCGGTCAACTCGGCGATCGCCGCGTCGGCGCGAACCTTGGCGGCGCGTGCCGTGTCCAGGTCGGCATTGATCCTGCCTTCGCGCATGTCCAGCACCGCGCTCACCTGGGGGAGAGCCCAGCGCGAGAGCAGCAAATAGAGCGCGAAGAAGATGATCGCGCCCCAGATGATCTGCGCGACCGTCAGTGGGTTGGCGAAATCGAGCTGCGGCATGCCTTCGCCCGCCATCGCGCCAGTGGACGCGGCGGTCAGCAGAAGCAGCAGCAGCGCGGCGGAAGCGACGATGCGGAACATGGTCGTATCCGGGCGCGAAACCGCGCCCGGCCCCCTCTTCCGGATGCGAATCAGGTGAAGAGGATCAGGAAGGCGATCAGCAGGGCGAACAGCGCCACCGCTTCCGTCAGCGCGAAGCCCAGGATGCCCAGGCCGAACACCTGGTCGCGGGCCGACGGGTTGCGGGCAACGGAGGAGACGAGCGAGGAGAAGATGTTGCCAATGCCAATGCCGACGCCGGCGAGGGCGATAACGGCGATACCGGCTCCGAGAGCCTTCGCGGCAGCCACGTCCATGAGAATATTCCTTCAGTGTTTCCGGTTGAGGGGAAGAAGTCCGAACGGCTTAGTGCAGATGCACCGCGTCGTGCAGATAGATGCAGGTCAGGATGGCGAACACATAGGCCTGTAGGCAGGCCACCAGCAGTTCGAAGCCGACCAGGATGACGTTCAGCAGGATCGGCCCGATGGCGATGACATCGCCCAGGAAACCCAGGCTGGCGGAGGCGGCGAGCATGACGGTGAAGCTCGCGAATACCTCGAACATCACATGCCCGGCGACCATGTTGGCGAACAGACGGATGGACAGGCTGACCGGGCGTGACAGGTAGGAGATGATCTCCACCGGGACGATGATCGGCGCCAGCAGCTTGGGCGCGCCCGGCGGGAAGAAATAGCCGAAGAAATGCGTGCCGTGGATCACCAGCGCCACGATCGTGACCAGCACGATGACGGTCACGGCAAGGCCGGCGGTCACCGCGATATGGCTGGTGTAGGTGAACGAGTAGGGCAGCAGGCCCAGCAAATTGCCCATCAGCACGAAGAAGAACAGCGTGAACACGAACGGGAAGAAGCGCTTACCTTCCTCGCCGATCTGCGCGATGCACATGTCGTGGATGAATTTGTAGGCCAGTTCCGCCGCCGCCTGTAGCCGGCCCGGCACCACGGCGCGCGGGCGCATCCCGAAATACAGCAGCGAAATGGTCAGCGCGCCCGCGATCAGCATCATCAGGTTCGACTGGGTGAAGTGAACGGAAGCTCCGATCGGACCGAGCGCGGTCGTGAGCTTAAACTGGCCAAGCGCGTCGATCGTATGTTCGGCCGCCAAGTTCCCCGTCCTCTATCTCTCGCACGGCGCCACCATGCCCGGCGCGCCTTCATCTCGATCCGTCTAGCCGTTCGGGGTCTGTCTGAACAGCCGCCAGACATTCAGCACCCCAGCCGCCCCCCCGATCAGCACGAACACCGCGAGCAGGATCGGTTTGGTCCCGAGCCACCGGTCCAGCGCCCAGCCGATGACCAGGGCCACCACCAGGGCGGAGACAAGCTCCGTTCCTACCCTCAGGCCGATCCCCCAGGGCGAGAAGGGTTGCTTTCCTTCCGGTCCCGGCTTCGGGGTGTCTAGCCCCTGCCTGATCCGGGCGGCTGCCAGTCGCTCCTCGAAGGAGTGATCGTCACCGCCCTGCTGTTCACTCATGTTCGCTCCTAGCAAGTCGCCCTGCCGGAAGGCGTGGGCTTGCTACAGGGGGGTTCCGGCAGTGTCAAGAATGGTTCGGCCCCGACAGCGGGCAATATTCTGGGCGGGCAATATCCGTCGCCGCAAGCCGCGATCTTGCGAGCCCCGGCAAACGCTGGTCTGCTGCCGCCCGACGTCCAGGACCAAGGGAGCATGTAAATGTACGACGACCTGCCGATCGTCGATGCCCATCATCATTTATGGGACCTCGATGGTCCGATCAACTACCACTGGCTGACCCATCCCGAACATAACTGGCTGGGCGACTACTCCGCGTTCCGCCGTTCCTACCTGCCGCCCGAGTACCGGCGCGACACCGCTCTGCACAACGTCGTCGCCACCGTGCATGTGGAAGCCGAGTGCGACCGTTCCCAGCAGCTGGAGGAAACCGCCTGGCTGATGCAGCAGAACGCCCGTTACGGGATGCCGAACGTGCTCGTCGGCCATGCCTGGGTGGACACCCCGAACGCCGAGGACATCCTGGCGCGCCAGGCCGCCTGCCCGCTGATGCGCGGCATCCGCACCAAGCCGATCATCGGCCCGAGTGCCGCCGAGCGCGACGCGGTGCGCGGCCAGCCCCGCTCCTTGCAAGACCCGCTTTGGCGCAACGGGCTGAAGCTGCTGGCGAAATACAACCTGTCCTGGGATTTGCGGGTGCCTTGGTACCATCTGGAGGAAGCCGCCGAGGTCTGCCGCGATCTGCCGGAACTGCCCACGGTGCTGAACCACACCGGCTATCCCTGGGACCGCGACGCCGAGTCGCTGGAGGACTGGCGGCGCGGCATGCGGGCGCTGGCGGCGTGCCCGAACGTGTATGTGAAGCTGTCGGCGCTGTGCGTGGCCGGCACGCCCTGGACCTTTGAGGCCAACCGGCCGCTGGTGCTGTTCGCCATCGACACCTTCGGGGTGGACCGCTGCATGTTCGCATCCAACTTTCCGGTGGATAGCCTGAAAGGGAGCTGGGACTACCTGTTCAGCAACTACAAGCGCATGGTGGCGGACTTTCGGCTGGAGGACAGGAAGAAGCTGTTCGCCGGCAACGCGGCGCGGTTCTACCGGATTGCGCTGCCGGGGTAGCGGCACCCCACAACCAGGACAGATCATGGCCTCTCGCCGTCTCGCCTATTTTGCCATCGGTGCGCTTGTCATCCTGGCCGTGGCGGCGCGCGCCTTCTCGGCGCCGCCACCGATTGTTCACGACCAGCCGCCGGCCCTGCGCCCGGCTCCGTCCACCGCCCCGGCAACCACCCGGCCCGCCGCTCCGCCAACCGCCGGAGGCGAGCCGGCGCGCTTCGCCGGCATGGTGGCCGCGCATAATCGCGCCCGCCGCGCGGTCGGGGTCGCGGATTTGCAGTGGTCCGACCGGCTCGCCAAGACCGCCCAGGGATGGGCGGAACCGCTGCGCGGGGAGGGCTGCGCGATGCGCCACAGCGGCGCCGCCGGCATCGGCGAGAATCTGGCCTGGGCCGCTGGCCAGCATCTCAGCCCGGCGGGCGTGGTGGCGGGATGGGTGGGGGAGGCGCGCGCCTTCAACCCGGCCAACGGCACCTGCGCCCCGGGCGCGGTCTGCGGCCATTACACGCAGGTGGTCTGGCGCAGCACGCGCCTCGTGGGCTGCGGCATGGTCAGTTGCGGCAGTTCGGAGGTGTGGGTGTGCAACTACTCGCCCCAAGGCAATTACGCGGGCGAGCGGCCGTATTGAGGCGAGTGGAGGCGCGGCGTCCACCGGCTTTTCCAACTGCGCCACGCGGGCCATACAAGGCCAACAGGAGGAAACCCATGACCGACCGCTATGCCGCCGCCGACCTCATCGCCTTCGCCGCCGCCATGCTCGCCGCCGCGGGGCTGGATGCGGACAAGGCCACGACGACGGCCGAAATCCTGGTTGAGGGCGACCTGATGGGCCACACCACGCATGGCCTGGCTCTGCTCGGGCAGAATCTGGACGAGGCCGAGGCCGGCCGCATGCTCGGCACCGGCGAGCCGGAGATCGTCGCCGCGACGTCGGCCATCGAGACCTGGGATGGCCGTCGTCTGCCCGGCCCCTGGCTGGTGCGCCGGGCCGCCGACCGCGCCTCGGCGAACGCCGCCGAAATCGGGCTTGCCGGCGTGGTCATCCGCAAGAGCTGCCACATCGGCTGCCTCGCGGCCTATCTCAAACGCGTCACCGATCGCGGCCAGATCATGCTGCTGTTCAGCAGCGACCCGTCCACCGCCTCGGTGGCCCCCATTGGCGGCACGAAACGCATCTACAGCCCCAACCCGATGGCGGCTGGCTGGCCCACGCCGGACGGGCCGGTGCTGCTGGACGTGTCGACGTCGATCACCACCAACGCCATGACCGCTCGGCTGCGTGGCGAGGGAAGGCGGTTCGACCATCCCTGGCTGCTCGACAGCCAAGGCGCTGCGACGCGCGACCCCAACAGCTTCTTCGCCGACCCGCCGGGCAGCATCCTGCCGCTGGGCGGGGTGGAATACGGCCATAAGGGCTATGCGCTAGGCATCATGCTGGAAGCGCTGACCTCGGCCCTGGCGGGCCACGGCCGCGCCGACGCCGAGACGCGCTGGGGGGCGAATGTCCTGGTGCTGGTGATCGACCCGGCGAAAACCGGCGGCACCGAGGCGTTCCTGCGCGAGACCGGCTGGATGGCCGATGCCATCCACGACAACCCGCCGGTTCCCGGCGGCGCCCGCGTGCGCCTGCCGGGCGAACGCGCCCTGGCCCTGCGCGAGACGCAGTTGGCCACGGGGCTGGCGCTGCATCCGGCGATCCTTCCATCCCTGGCGCCCCGGGCGACGGCGCTGGGGGTGGCGCTGCCGGTGGCGCGGGGAGATTGAGCAAGCCGTAGTGCGAAGGGTGGGGAGCGGGCATTTGTGTAGCGGATAAGCGCAGCGCCATCCGCCCTATGCTTGCTGCGCTCTTGAGATGGATCAATGAGCGATGGGCGGTGCCTGATACTCTGACCACGCCTGATGACACAATTTGGAGTGGCGACGATGACCAGCCACGTATTTGGCCCTGATGTGAAGCGGCAGGGAGCGATCGGCGTCCACAGCACCGGCCTCGCGCTCGGATGCTTGCTTGGCGGGATGCACTTGCTGTGGGCATTGCTCGTCGCGAGCGGCTTCGCGCAGCCCGTCATGGATTTTATCTTCTGGCTGCATTTCATCCGGCCGGTCTACGTGATCGAAGGGTTCGATGTGGCGCGGGCGGCCGGATTGGTCGCGCTGACCGGCGTGATCGGCTTCGCCATGGGCACCGCCTTCGCACTCCTATGGAACCGACTGCACCGTGCGTCGCCCTGAGCGCATGGTGGGACGACAAGAGGCCGGCCGGGAACCTGCGGCCGACCAGACCGCCCGACTTTCCGACCGGCTGGGCGTGTTCGCGCAAAGCCTCAGTACCGAGCGAGTAAGCCTTTCAACCATCGTGAACTTTATCGGCCGCCGTTCGATCGGCAGCCTGCTCCTCGTGTTCGCCGTGCCGCTGATGCTGCCTGTTCCCCTGCCAGGTATCGCCGTCGTGTTCGGGGTGCCGCTCATCGTGATATCCGCGCAGCTTCTTCTTGGGCGCCGGCACATCTGGCTGCCGGCGCGGCTCGCGCGGAGATCCATCGCGCGCGCCGAATTCATAGCGCTCGTCGAGCGGGCGCGGCCCAGCCTGCGTCGTCTTGAGTTGATTGCACGCCCTCGCGTAAGCTGGCTCGCGGCCGATTGGACGATGGTGCCGATTGGCGCAATCTGCCTTCTGCTCGCGGTCATCATCACCTTGCCGGTGCCGTTCGGGCATATGCTGCCGGGCGCCGCGATTTCCATCCTCGCGCTTGGCCTCTTGGAGCGCGATGGGCTCGTGGTGGGCCTCGGCTTGATCGTCGCACTTCTTGCGATTGGTCTGCTGCTCGCTGTCGCGAACGGCGTCGCCGTCTGGCTGCACGCGCATATTGGCTGACCAGCAAGCCGTAGGGTGCAGTGCCTCTTGGCACTGCACCACTTTCTTCGGCGGGGGCAATGGTGCAATGCCAAGCGGCATTGCACCCTACAGACTACGCGCTCTTCGCGTAGGCGGACGGAATGGTTTGCCGGGGCCGGGACAACACTACCTCCGTGATCACTTGCTTGTCGGGCACAAAAACAAGGCCTAGCATTCCAAGGACTTGGTGAACCAAGTCCGGCAAGGCGGCGCTGCGGGCACGCGACCAGCAGCAGCCTGAAAGTGCCTGGCCGCAAGAATAACGGAGGGAACAACCATGAAGATCGACCGTCGTCATCTGGCGCTGCCGGCGCTGGCGCTTGGCCTGCTGATCGCCGTTCCGGCCCTTGCTGTGTCGGCCGAGGAGGCGGCTGTCGCGAAACGCGTCGAAGCATTCCGAGCCGCACAGATCGCGCAGAACGCCAAGGCGCTGGGTGAACTCACTGCCCCGGAACTCAGCTACAGCCACTCGGATGCCCATGTGGAGGACAAGGCGACCTTCATCAAGAACGCCACCAGCGGAAAATCGAAGACCCTGTCCCTGCAATACAAGGATGTCACGATCCGGGTGGTGGGTGACGTCGCGATCGTGCGGTTTCACTGGATTGGCGAGAGCGAAGCCGTCGCGGACGGAACGAAGAGCTCGACCAACCTGCACATCCTGATGAACTGGCAGAAGCAGGGCGGAACCTGGAAGCTGCTGAGCCGGGCATCCACGAAACTCTGAGGCGGCTCGGACGCCTGTGCTCTGGTCGAACCCGGCGTAAATAGGCGCCATCCGGCGACCCTCGCGATGCCTCAAAAACCCTTGCAGGCGGGGGCCGTCCACATATGAGTTATGCATCGAGGGCTCGCGGTCCGATTGGCCGAGGTGGTTTGGTCGGCTCGCCGAACGGGAGGACAAAGCCCAGGGCAATCGCATTTGGCTGAATTCCGCTCCGAAACCGTCATGGCTGGGTCAAGCCCGGCCATGACGATATTGGAACAAACACGTCAAATGCGATTGCCCTGCCCCACCCCCCGCTTTCCTTGACTCTCCGCCGCCTTTTCCCCATAAGGCCGCCATCCGGGTTCATTCGTTCACCCGGTCCCCGCCCTGTGCGGGGGCTCCGCCGCTCCGCGAGGGTTCGCGCAGCGGCGTAAAACCGTTTGGGGTATCGGTCGTGTTCGAGGCGCTGTCCGACAAGCTTTCAGGGGTCTTCGACAAGCTGCGCCGCCGTGGCGCGCTGAGCGAGGCCGATGTCACCGAAGCCCTGCGCGAGGTCCGCCTCGCGTTGCTGGATGCCGACGTCGCCCTGCCGGTGGTGCGCGACTTCATCGCCAAGGTGCGCGAACGCGCCGTCGGCGCCGAGGTGCTCCGCTCCGTCACGCCGGGCCAGCAGGTCGTCAAGATCGTCAACGACGCGCTGGTCGACGCGCTCGGCGGCGCCGGGGCGGTCGAGCTGAACCTGAACGCCGTGCCGCCGGTGCCGATCCTGATGGTCGGGCTGCAAGGCTCCGGCAAGACCACCACCGCCGGCAAGCTGGCGCTGCGGCTGCGCGGCAAGATGCGCAAGAAGGTGCTGCTCGCCAGCCTGGATACCCAGCGCCCGGCCGCGCAGCTCCAGCTGGCGCAGCTCGCCGAGCGGGCCGGCGTGGCCAGCCTGGAGATCGTCCCGTTCCAGTCCCCGGTCGAGATCGCCCGCCGCGCGATGGATACCGCGCGGCGCGAGGTGTACGACGTCGTCATCCTCGATACCGCCGGCCGGCTGTCCATCGACGACGTGCTGATGGACGAGGTGAAGGCGATCCGCGACGCCACCAGCCCGGCCGAGACGCTGCTGGTGGTCGATGCGATGACCGGCCAGGACGCGGTGAACACCGCCAAGGCGTTCAACGAGGCGCTCGGCGTCACCGGCATCGTCATGACCCGCATGGACGGCGACGCCCGTGGCGGCGCGGCCTTGTCGATGCGCGCGATCACCGGCGCGCCGATCAAGCTGACCGGCACCGGCGAGAAGCTGGACGCGCTGGAGGATTTCCACCCCGAGCGCGTCGCCGGCCGCATCCTGGGCATG
>PKWQ01000450.1 GCA_003133265.1 Acetobacteraceae bacterium | reverse complement strand
GGCGAGCAGGCGGGTGATGTTGGCGTGGTGGCGGATGAACACCAGCACCGCGATGGCGAAAGCCAGGGTTGCCACGTTCGGTCCGCCGAGCAGCAAAGCGAGGACGGGGGCGAGCGCGAAGGATGTCAGCGCCGCCAGCGAGGAGATTTTCACCAGCTTGGCCATCGCCAGCCAGACAGCGCCAGCGATCAGCCCGGCCGGCCAGACGGCGGCGATCAGCACGCCGAAGCCGGTGGCGACCCCCTTGCCGCCGCGAAAGCCGAGCCAGACCGGAAACAGATGCCCGAGCACGGCGCCGAGACCGGCCCACAGCCCCGCATTGTCGCCGGCGAGAAACCCGGCGAGCAACACCGCCGCCGCGCCCTTGGCGCCGTCCAGCAGCAGCGTCGTCGCCGCCAGCCCCTTGTTGCCGGTACGCAGCACGTTGGTGGCGCCGATATTGCCGGACCCGACCTTGCGGATGTCGCCCAGCCCGGCGGCGTGGGTCAGGATCAGCCCGAACGGAATGGCGCCGAGCAGATAGCCGAGAACGATCCAGGCCGGCGTCGGGATGCTCATCCGAAGACGCGCCGCCCGGCTTTCCAGGTGCCGAGCACGCGGCCTTCCAGGGCGCGGCCGTCGAACGGCGTGTTCTGCGCCTTGCCCGGCAGTGCCCCGGCCTCGACCTGCCACGCGGCTTCGGGATGGAACAGGCAGAGATCGGCGGGCGCGCCCTTGGCCAGCCGCCCGGCCTCGATGCCGAGCAGGCGGGCGGGCCGCGCGGTCAGCAGGTCGATCGCCTGTGCCATGTTCAGCGCGCCGCCATGCACCTGCGCCAGCGTGACCGCGAGCAGCGTGACCAGACCCGCCCCGCCCGGTGTCGCCTGGGCAAACGGCAGGCGCTTGTCGTCGGCGTCGCGCGGCTGGTGGTCCGAGGCGATGGCGTCGATCGTGCCGTCGGCCAGCGCGGCCAGCACGGCGAGCCGGTCGGCTTCCGCGCGCAGCGGCGGCGACAGCTTGGCGTAGGTGCGGAAATCGCCGATCGCCGTCTCGTTCAGGTCGAAATAGGGCGGCGCGGTGTCGCAGGTGACGGACAGGCCGGCATCCTTGGCCCGGCGGATCAGGTCCAGCGCCTCGCCGGTGGAGACATGGGCGAAATGCACCGCCCCGCCGGTCAGTTCGGCCAGACGGATGTCGCGCGCCACCAGGATCGCCTCGGCGGCGGCGGGAATGCCGGGCAGGCCGAGCCGGGTGGCCAGTTCGCCCTCGGTGGCGACGCCGCCGCCGGCGAGGGACGGGTCTTCCGGATGCTGCACGATGCGCGCGCCGAAGCCGCGAGCGTAGGACAAAGCGAGGCGCATCAGCCGCGCCGAGCCGACGGCGCGCCCGCCATCGGTGAAGGCGATCGCGCCGGCCTCGCGCAACAGGCCAAGCTCGGCCAGTTCCTCGCCCTTGCAGCCGCGCGTCAGCGCGCCGTAGGGCAGGATGGTCAGGCTACCGGTCGCCTCGCCGCGCGCCAGCAGCAGATGTACCAAGGCGGGATCGTCGATCGCCGGCAGGCTGTCGGGCAGGGCGGCGAGCGTGGTGATCCCGCCGGCGGCGGCGGCGATGGCGGCGGAGGCGATGGTCTCGCGGTATTCGTAGCCGGGTTCGCCCAGCGCGGCGCGGGTATCGACCAGCCCTGGGCACAGAATGGCGTCCTCGGCGGCGATGACCCGCACGCCGTCGGGGCGGCCGAGTGCGGCGCCGAGATCGACGATCCGGCCGTCACGGACCAGCAGATCGCCGCGCACATCCAGGCCGGAGGCGGGATCGAGCAGGCGGACGCCGGTGAAGAAGCTGTCCGGGGCGGGGGGGCTGCTATCGTTCATTGCGGCCGCCACGGCGCGAGAGCGTGTCGAGCACCGCCATACGCACGGCGACGCCCATTTCCACCTGTTCCCTGATCACGCTGCGCACCGGATCGTCGGCCACCGCGCTGTCGATCTCCACGCCGCGGTTCATCGGGCCGGGATGCATCACCAGCGCGTCGTCCTTGGCGAAACCCAGCTTCTCCGCGTCCAGGCCGAAGAAGCGGAAATACTCACGCGCGCTCGGCACCATGCCGCCGCGCGCCATGCGTTCGCGTTGCAGGCGCAGCATCATCACGATGTCGGCGCCCGCGAGGCCGGCGCGCATGTCGTGGAACACCTCCACCCCGAGTCGCCCGACTTCCGCCGGGATCAGGGTCGGCGGCCCGATGACGCGCACCCGGCTGCCCATGGTGGTCAGCAGGTGGATGTTGGAGCGGGCGACGCGCGAATGCAGCACGTCGCCGACGATGGNNGCTCGTGCGTGCCGTCGCCGGCATTGATCACGGCGGCATCGACCTTCTGCGCCAGCAGGTTGGGCGCGCCGGACTGGTCGTGGCGGACCACCAGCAGGTCGCAATGCATGGCGTTCAGGGTCGCCGCCGTGTCCAGCAGCGTCTCGCCCTTGTTCACCGAGGAGGTGGAGACGGACATGTTGATCACGTCCGCGCCGAGCCGCTTGCCGGCCAGCTCGAAGCTGGTGCGGGTGCGGGTGCTGTCCTCGAAGAACAGGTTGATCAGGGTCTTGCCGCGCAACAGGTCGCGCTGGGTCTTGCCGGAGCGGTTGAGCAGCACATAGCTCTCGGCGAGGTCGAGCAAATGGCCGATCGCGGGCGGATGCAGCCCTTCAATCGCCAAAAGGTGTCGTTCCGGATAATGCACGGCTGCTTGGTGGCAGATACCGGGGCACCGCGTCAACGCCGCACAACGCGGAACCTATGAAACCAGGGCTTGGCCGGTCTTCCGCACTGCCTGGGCTCGCCTGCTTGTCCCCCGGTTCAGGCGCTCGCGGCCCTGATCCGTGCCAGCGCTTCCTCCTTGCCCAGCGCGGCCAGCACGGCGTCGATGCCGGGGCTGACGGTGCTGCCGGTCAGCGCGGCGCGCAGCGGCTGGGCGACCTGACCGAGTTTCTTGCCGTTGGCCTCGGCGAAGCCGCGCAGCGCGGCGTCGATCTCCGCCACGCTGAAACCGATCGCATCAAGCGCAGCGGCGAGATCGCGCAGCATGATCCTGGCCTCGGGCGTCAACAGCGCGGCGGCCTTCGGCTCGAACGGCAGCGGCAGCGGGTGCGCCAGGAACGAGGCGGCATCGGCGAGTTCCACCAGCGTCTTCGCCCGTTCCTTCAATTGCGGGATCAGCGCCCGGATGCGCTCCGCCGCCTTGGCGCCCAACGCCAGATCGTGGCGATGCGCGAGGCGGTGCAGCACGTCATCGGTCAGCCGGGCATCGTCGGCGCCGCGGATATAGACGCCGTTCACATGCGTCAGCTTGGCGTAGTCCATCCGCGCCGCGCCGCGCCCGACGCCGTCGAGGTCGAACAGCGCGATCGCCTTGGCGCGGTCGACGATCTCCTCGTCGCCGTGGCTCCAGCCGAGCCGCAGCAGGTAGTTGCACAGCGCCTCCGGCAGGAAACCCTGCTCGCGGAATTCCAGCACCGAGACGGCGCCGTGACGCTTCGACAGTTTCGCGCCGTCGGCACCGTGAATCAGCGGGATATGAGCGAAGCGCGGCATGTCCCAGCCCATCGCCTGATAGATCTGCACCTGACGGAACGTGTTGGTCAGATGGTCGTCGCCACGGATCACATGGGTGATCGCCATGTCGTGGTCGTCCACGACGACGGCGTGCAGATAGGTCGGCGTGCCGTCGCTGCGCAGGATGATCAGGTCGTCCATCTCGGCGTTGGCCACGCGCACCGGGCCCTGCACCAGGTCGTCCACCACCGTCTCGCCCTCGCGCGGGGCCTTCAGCCGGATCGCGGGCTTGATGCCGGGCGGCGCCTCGGCGGGGTCGCGGTCGCGCCAGCGCCCGTCGTAGCGGGGGGAGCGACCCTCGGCGAGCGCCTGCTCGCGCATCTGCTTTAGTTCGTCGGCCGTGCAGTAGCAGCGATAGGCGCGGCCCTGTTCCAGCATTTGCAGCGCCACTTCGGCATGCCGCACGGCGCGGGTGGACTGGAACACAGGCGGCTCGTCCGGCGTCAGGCCAAGCCAGTCGAGGCCTTCCAGGATCACTTGCGTGGCGGTCTCGGTGCTGCGCTCGCGGTCGGTGTCCTCGATGCGCAGCAGGAATTGCCCGCCATGATGGCGGCTGAACAGGTAGTTGAAGAGCGCGGTGCGGGCGCCGCCGATATGCAGCAGGCCGGTCGGGCTGGGGGCGAAGCGGGTGCGGATTGTCATGGTGCCCGTTGTCATGGTGTCTGGCGCATAGCACGACAGCTATATGCTGTAGAGGCGCCGCGCGCTATTTTGCCACCGGGGGTTGCAAAATGCAGCGAACGGTTGCGCTCTGGCGGGGCATATACGGCGGCTGGGCGATCCGGCTGGGTTTCCCGCATGCCTTGATCGCCGCCGAGCGCGGCCGCTTCGCGCTGTGGCTGGCGGTGTTCATGGGCGCCGGCGTGCTGTTCTATTTCTCGCTTCGCGCGGAGCCGCCGCTCTGGGCCGGGGCGGCGGTGGCGGGTCCGGCGATCCTGGGCGCGGTGCTGGCGCGGCGGCTGGTGCCGCTGCTGGCGATCCTGCTGCCGCTGGCCGCCGCCGGAGTCGGTTTTTCCGCCTGCCAGATGGCGATGGCGCGCGCGCTGCCGGTGGCGCCGTTGCCGCGCACCGGCGTGATCCTGACCGGCACCGTGCGCGGGGTGGAGGCGCTGCCGGCCGGGCGGCGCATCACCATCGAGGCGGTGCATCTGTCCGACCCCGACCGGACATACCCCCGCCGGGTGCGGGTGCGGCTGCACGCCGGCGACGAGGCGGCGCTGGAGACCGGCGATACGGTGCGGCTGCGCGCGCTGATCCGTCCGCCCTCCGCGCCGGCCTATCCGGGCGGGTGGGATTTGCAGCGCGACGCGTTCTTTTCCGGTCTGGGCGGCTACGGCATGGCGCTGGGGCGGGTGGAGGTGCTGGAACGCGCGTCGCCCAAGGGGCCGATGCGCATCGTGCAGTGGCTGCGCGACACGATCGACACGCGCATCGCCGCCGTGCTGCCCGGGCCGGCGGGGGCGATTTCCGCCACGCTGCTGACCGGCGTCACCTCGGCGATCCCCGAGCCCGACCGGGCGGCGTTCCGCGATTCCGGGTTGGCGCATCTGCTGGCTGTGGCCGGGCTGCATATCGGCATCGTCATGGGACTGGCGATGGGGTTCGCCCGCACCGTCCTGGCGGCGTCGGAGCGCGCGTCGCTGTTCTGGCCGTGCAAGCAGATCGCGGCGGTGACGGCGCTGATGGTCGGCGGGGGCTACATGCTGCTGACCGGTATGCACGTGCCGATCGCGCGCAGCTTCGTCATGGCCTGTCTGTTTACCCTGGCGGTGCTGGCCGGGCGGCGCGCCGTCTCCTTGCGCGGCCTTGCCTTGGCGGCGGTCGCCATCATGCTGATCGAGCCGTGGGAGGTGGTCGGCGTCAGCTTCCAGATGAGCTTCTCCGCCGTGCTGGCGCTGATCGCCGGCTATGAAGCGCTGCGCCCCTGGCTGCACCGTCTTTACGGCCACGGCAGTTTCCGCCGGCGTCTGGCGCTGCATGTGGCGGCGCTGGCGCTGACCTCATTGCTCGCCGGCACCGCCTCGGCGCCGTACGGCGCGTATCATTTCGGCCGGGTGCAGATCTATTTCGTGCTGGCGAACATGGTCGCCGTGCCGCTGACCGCGATGTGGGTGATGCCGGCGGGGCTGATCGCGCTGGCGCTGATGCCGCTCGGGCTGGAGCGGTTGGCGCTGGTGCCGATGGGCTGGGGCGTCGAGGCGATCCTGTGGATCGCGCATGCGACCGCCGATCTGCCGCAGGCGACGTTCGCGGTGCCGCACATACCGCCCTGGGGACTGGCGGTGCTGTCGCTCGGCAT
>PKWQ01000310.1 GCA_003133265.1 Acetobacteraceae bacterium | reverse complement strand
GCCAAGTACCTGCCGTTCCCAAGGATTACGTCCCTCGGGGCAGTCCAGCGCGCGCAGCCTCACGTGGCCGACTCGATCACAACGCTGCGCTACAAACGGGGCGTCGCACTCGCAAGCGTGCTGGGCCACTGCCCGCATTGCAACTCAATAAATCTGCGTCTACATTTGTGACACAGTAAGATTAGCTTCTGGCGGAGACACCCATCGTTAGCAAGAAACCGAGGGGCTTCGCCTCCCCGCGGCTTCCGGTGCGGGGGGCGCGAATGGTGTGTGCTCCCTGTTTCGATGCGAGACATGGTGCATGCTCCGATTGCTAAAGCGAGTCTATGAAAGCATTGGTTTTTTTCATTAGTTGACACGCCGTCCGTTGCCCATAATACGGATACGATGGTTTGGGCGTGGCGCTGGCCACGCAAACCCGATCAAAAAACGACAGGAGATCAAATGCACCTATCAATTCGCGCACTTCTTTCCGTTATTGTCTGTCTGTTGGGCGTGATCGCGACAAACCCGGCGGTGAGCGCCGACGCCGCGCAGTATCCGACACGCCCAATACGAATGGTCATTCCCTGGTCCGCGGGAGGGTCGACAGACGTGCTGGGCCGCGTGCTGGCCGACGACATGGGGCGCGCGCTCGGCGTGCCCATCGTGGTCGAGAACAATGCCGGCGCCACGGGCACGATCGGCTTCGCGCAGGTGGCGAGGGCGGTGGGCGACGGCTATACGCTGCTGCTCGGCACCAATAGCACATTCGCCATCGCGCCGCACTTCTACTCCAAACTGCCCTACAACCTGGAAACCGACTTCGTGGCGGTGGGGATGATCGGCTCGAATCCACAGATTCTGTGCGTGCTTCCTGGCATGGCGGCGAAGACGCTGGCGGAATTTGTGCGGTACGCGAAGCAAAAGCCGGGCGAGCTCGCGTACGCGTCCTCCGGCGTGGGGGGCTCGAGCCACTTGGCCATGGAGCTGCTGATGTCGATCACGGGAATCAACATGCTGCACGTGCCGTACCGCGGCGGCGCGCCGGCCCTCACGGCGCTTCTGGGCGGGGAGGCGCAGGTCGGCTTCGTGGACATCAGCACGGCGGGGCCGCTGATCCGCGGCGGCAAACTGCGCGCGCTCGGCACGAGCGGCACCACCCGCGTGCCTTCGTTGCCCGACACGCCTACGCTGGCGGAAGCCGGCGTCCCGGGATTCGAGTCCGTGACCAGTTTCGGCCTGTTCATGCCCGCGAGAACGCCTGCGGGCATCGTCGCGCGGGTCAACACCGTGTTGAACAGCGTGCTGCGCGATCCCCAGGTGATTGAGAAACTGGGCGCCTTGGGATTCGAGCTGACCGGGGGCGCACCCGATACGTACAAGGCTTATGCGATCGGGGAGACAAAGAAATGGGGAACGCTGATCAAGCAGCGGCACATTGTGCTGCCATGACCCCGGCCGCGGAGCCCGGCGCCTTGCTGTTGTCACCCATGCCCCTGAGGGGGCTGACGTTGCGCAACCGGATCGTCGTATCGCCCATGTGCCAATATGCGTCGCGCGATGGGGAGCCTACCGACTGGCATCTGGTGCATCTGGGGAAATTCGCGCTGGGCGGCGCGGGCATCGTGTTCTGCGAAGAGACGGCGGTGGAGGAGCGCGGCAGGAAAACCTACGGCTGCGCCGGGATGTATGCCGACCGCCATGTGGCCGCCTACCGGCGTATCACCGGCTTCATCCGGGAGGCGGGTGCGGCGGCGGGCATTCAATTGGGGCACGCTGGACGCAAGGCGTCGTGTGGGCCGCCCTGGACGAATTTTCGGCCGCTGACCGAGGAAGACGCCATGGAGGGCATGCCACCATGGCGCGGCGTGTCGGCCAGCCCCTTGCCCGCCAAGGCTGGAGCCCTGGAGCCAATAGCGCTCGACGCCGGGCAGATCATGGACATGATCGAAGCGTGGCGCGTCGCCGCGCTGCGCAGCGTGGATGCCGGATTCGACGTTTGCGAGATACATGGCGCGCACGGATATCTCATCCATCAGTTCCTGTCTCCGCTCGCGAACCACAGGACCGACCAGTGGGGCGGTGACCTGCACGGCCGGATGCGCCTGGCGCTGAGCATCGCCGAGGCGGTCAGGGACGTCTGGCCCAAGGACAAGCCGGTGTTCTTCCGCGTCTCCGCTGTCGACGGCGAGGGGGGCGCGTGGAACATGGACGACACCGTAGCTTTGGCCCGGGCGCTGCGGGAACGGGGGATAGATGTTGTCACCTGTTCATCCGGCGGGATCAATGGGCCGCTGAACATGGCCGTCGTTCCCCGCGTGCCAGGCTACCAGGTTCCCTACGCGGCGCGGGTCAAGCGCGAAGCGGGTCTGGCCGTCTGCGCGGTAGGCCTGATCACCGAACCCGAACACGCGGAACGGATCCTGCGCGATGGCGAGGCGGACCTGATCGCGCTCGCGCGGGAGTTCATGATTGATCCCAACTGGCCGGTACGCGCGGCGCGCGCGCTGGGCGTACGCGAATACCTGGACTTGCTGCCGCCCGACTATGCCTGGTGGTTGAAACGGCGCGAGGACATCCGGGATCTGTCACGGGCGCGTTGAATTCCGGCCCCGCCCGCGCCTAGGGTGCCAGTTCCACGCCTTGCGGCAGCGGCCGGTCATGCAGCGTGGTCAACAGCGCTTGCAACAGGCTCTGCGCGGTTGAGGACATGGACCGCAGGCTGCGCGTCACGAGAAAAAGCTCGCGATACAGGACGGGCTCCTGCAGGGGCAGAAACGTCAGGCTTTCAAGCTGGTGGGTCTGCGCGGTCAGCGTCGGCAATATGGAAATGCGGTTGCCCAACTGAAGCATGGGGTACAGGGACGAAGAGCTCGACACCTCTTCCCGGTGCTCGGTCAGGTCGAACTCCTGCAGGGTCCGCCGATGCACGCTGCCCACGTGGGTGTCGGATGCCAATCCCACCAGATCGTCCCGGTGCGCCGACACTTGCGACCAGTGCAAGGGCGCGCGCAGCCTGGCCAGGGCATGGTTGTCGCTGCACACAACTCCGTAGCAGTCTTTCAGCAAAGGGGAGTAGTCAAGCTCGTCATAGTCCGATAGGCGACTGGTGATTCCGAAGTCGACCTCGCCGTCGCGCACGCGGCGCTCGATCTCGGCCGAGCCGGCTTCCCGGACGGAAAGCGTGACTTCGGGGTATTCGGCCTGGAACCTAGGCAGGGCAGGAATGAGCAGCCAGACCACAATCGACGGTGCCGCCGCGATGCGTAGATGGTCGTGCTGCTGCAGGGCGACCGCTTTGAGGTCGCTCACGATCGCGTCGAATTGCAGCAACAACGCCGCGGCTTGCTGATGCAATTGCCGCGCCGCCGGCGTGAGCGCCACGCTGCGCGTGGTCCGGTCAAAGAGCTTGATGCCGACGTCTTCCTCGAGCTGGTGGATCGTCGAGCTGAGCGACGATTGTGTCAGGAAGAGCCGCTCGGCCGCCCTGGTGAACGAGCCGGTATCCGCGACAGCGACGAAGCTGCGCAAGTGACGCAATGTGATGATGGTGGACATGGAATGGGCCTTGGCATCGATGAACGCATCGCAAAGAGAGCCTTTTGCAAAACCCATCATCCAAGCTGAATTGCGCTTCGATTTGAAGGTTAAAAAAAGGTGGGCGCCGCCTGCGTAAACAGGCACCATTGGGTTATCAAAGCACAATGGAGCGCCCGCATGAATGCTATGTTTTCAATCTCACAAAGTCGTTTTGTTTCCCCAGTTGTTCCCCCCTTTGCCTTTGATACCCCCGCTTTTGCTCAAGGAGTCCTTCGGTCAGCTCTGGGACTACGAACGTGAGGGCTGGGCGCGGCGAATCTTCGAGAACTGGCGCGCCGCCCTCAAATGGCAGCGGCTTGAGCCCTATGAGAAGTTCACGCAGATGATCGATCGACATTGGGATGGGATCGTCGCCTGCTGCAAGCCGGAGAACAACAAGATTCGTGTCATCCAGCGACGCGCATACGGACTGCGCGACGAAGAATACCTGCGGCTCAAGATTCTGACTTGCATGTTACCCGTGCTCTAAAAGGACCCCTAATCAGCCACTCGATTTCCCGAAGACCCAAATCATTTAGCGGCCGTTCTTGGCTGCAGCCGCCGCGTTCGCGCCGGCGATCCTGCCAAATACCGCGCCGTTGGTCAGCCCGGTGCCGCCCGGATAGTTGAAGTAGAAAATTCCGCCCACCAGCTCGCCCGCCGCGTACAGCCCCGGGATCGGCTCGCCGTCGGTGGACATGACCTGCGCCCCGGTGTTGATGCGCAGCCCGCCGAAGGTGAAGGTGATGCCGCAGGTCACGGCGTAGGCTTCGAACGGCGCCTCATCCAGCGTGTTGGCCCAGTTCGACTTGTTGACCGCGAGCCCGGTCGTGCCGCGCCCGTCCTTGACCGTGGCGTTGAAGGGCACGCCGGTCTTCACCGCGGCGTTGTAGGCGCGGATCTCGGCGAGGGCAGCCTGCGGGTTCACGTCGTCGAGCTTGGTGACCAGTTCCTCCAGCGTATTCGCGCTCACCTTGGTCACCTGCTTGATGCGGTATTCGTCGCGCAGCATCGGGATGATCTTGTTGTCGAACACCTGATAGGCGAACTGCTTGGGCTGCATCAGGATGATGCGGCCGTTCTTGGCATAGGTGTAGTTGCGGAAGTCGGAGCCTTCGTCGACGAAGCGCTCGCCATTGGCATTGATCATGATGCCCCACGGATAGGAGTGCTTCTGGAAATTGTCGCCCACCGTCAGGTCGCCGAATTCCGGCGCGTTGCGGTCCCAGCCGACAGCGTGGCCGCCCGACCAGTTGCCGGTCGGCATGGCGCCGATGTCGAGCGCCATCTTGATGCCGTCGCCGGTGTTGAAGCGGGTGCCGCGGATCTTGGCGAGTTCCCAGCCGGGCCCGAGATAGCGCGTGCGCATTTCGGCATCGGCCTGGAAGCCGCCGGAGGCGAGCACCACGCACTTGGCCTTC
>PKWQ01000228.1 GCA_003133265.1 Acetobacteraceae bacterium | reverse complement strand
GCTTCATGCTCCTCAACACCGGAACCGAGCCGGTGGCGAGTAAGAGCGGGCTTCTGACGACTCTCGGCTACCGCATTGGCTCCGCACCCGCGACATATGCGCTGGAGGGCTCGATCGCGGTGACCGGCGCGCTGGTGCAATGGCTGCGCGACAATCTGCGGCTGATCGGATCGAGCGCGGAGATCGAGGCGCTCGCGGCCTCGGTGCCCGACAACGGCGATGTCTATATCGTGCCGGCGTTCTCCGGCCTGTATGCGCCGTATTGGCGGGCGGACGCGCGCGGGGTGATCGCCGGGCTGACCGGCTTCGCGGGCGCCGGCCATATCGCCCGGGCGGCACTGGAGGCGACGGCCTATCAGACCCGCGACGTGCTGGAGGCGATGGGGCGCGACTCCGGCATTCCGATCCGCACGCTGCGGGTGGATGGCGGGATGGTCGTGAACGACCTGCTGATGCAGTTCCAGAGCGACATCCTGGATGTTCCCGTGGTGCGCCCGCGCACGATCGAAACCACGGCGCTGGGCGCGGCCTATGCCGCCGGGCTGGCGGTGGGCTACTGGCGCGACACCGAGGAACTGACGCGCAACTGGGCCGTGGCGCGCCGATGGGACCCGGCGATGGCGCCCGAGCGGCGCGCGGCACTTGCCGAATCATGGCGGAAGGCGGTCAATCGGTCGTTCGATTGGGTATAACTGTTTCACAGAAAATATGCTCCAATCCCAACCAACGAGAATCCAAGGGGGGAAGCTATGTTTGCCTGGTTGTTCGACCTGACGCCGACCGAGCGTCGCACCATGGGGGCGTGTTTCGGCGGCTGGACGCTGGACGCGCTCGACGTCCAGATCTTCAGCTTCGTCATCCCGACCCTGCTCTCTGTCTGGCACATCACCACCGGCGAGGCCGGGTTGCTTGGCACCGTCACGCTGCTGGTCTCCGCCTTCGGCGGCTGGGTGGCCGGCGCGCTGTCGGACCGGCTGGGCCGGGTGCGGGTGCTGCAGATCACCGTCGCCTGGTACGCCTTCTTCACCTTCCTCTGCGGCTTCGCGCAAGACTTCAACCAGCTGTTCGTCTTCCGGGCGCTACAGGGCTTTGGCTTCGGCGGCGAATGGGCAGCGGGTGCGGTGCTGATCGGCGAGGTGATCCGCGACCGCTACCGCGGCCGGGCCGTCGGCTTCGTGCAGGCCGGCTGGGCGATCGGCTGGGGGGCGGCGGCGCTGCTCTATACGGCGCTGTTCGCCTTCGTGCCGGAGGCGCTGGCCTGGCGCGTGCTGTTCTGGATCGGTATCGCGCCGGCCGGGCTGGTGTTCTGGATCCGCCGTTTCGTCAAGGAGCCGGAAATCCACGGCGGCCTTCCGGCCGCCTCAGGTTCCTCGTTCGGACAGGCATTCAGCGTGCTGAAGCCGCCATACATCGGCACCACCTGGAAAGTGGTGGTGATGGTCACCGGCGCGCAGGGCGGCAGCTACGCGCTGTCGGTCTGGTTACCCACCTACCTGAAGACGGTGCGCCACCTGACCTCGGTCGGGACCGGCAGTTATCTGATGCTGCACATCCTTGGCGCGCTGTTCGGCTTCATCGTCGGCGCCTACCTGGCCGACCTGCTGGGGCGCAAGGCGGTGTTCCTGATCTCCGCCATCGGCTCGATGGTTCTGGTGCTGGTCTACCTGTTCGCGCCGATCGACAACAACACGATGCTGTTTCTGGGCTTTCCGCTCGGGTTCATCATCTACATGATGTTCGCGCCGATGGGCCCGTTCATGACCGAGCTGTATCCCACCGCCGTGCGCGGGGCGGGCCAGGGCTTCTGCTACAATGCCGGGCGCGGCATCGGCGCGTTGTTTCCCGCGCTGGTCGGCTATCTCGCCGTCCAACTCACGCTCGGCCCGGCGATCGCGGTGTTCTGCTTCGCCGGCTATGCGGTGATGATCGCCGGCTTGCTGATGCTGCCGGAAACCGCCGGCCGCTCGCTCAAGGAACTGGACACGGCGGACTGACATGGCCAGGCCGAGGGGGCCGCGCGTCCCCTCGGCCGATCGGTCAGATCCGTTCCCAGATCCCGGTTTCCTCGTCCATCCGATGGTGCTCCAGCCCACGGAAGTCGCCGCGGGAGACGATACCGATCAGCATGTCTCCGTCCACCACCGGCACATGACGGAAGCCGCCATCGCGCATCAGCCGGAGCGCATCGATGGCGGTGCATCCGGGCGGCAGCGTCGCCGGCTTCTTCGTCATCACCGCCTTCAGTGGGGTATCGGCCGCGTGACGCCCGCGCGAGACCACACGCACCAGATCGCGCCCGGTGAAAATACCGGCGAGCCGGCCGGCGGGATCGATCACCAGCACCGCGCCGACCTTGCGCGCATGCATGCGCTTGCAGGCTTCCTGCACCGTGGCCTCGGCGGTCAGCACCAGCGGCTTCTGGTTACGGACGATCTCGGCCATCAGACGGTTGGTCATGTCACGGTCCCCTTGCACGGAGGCGGTGACTATTAACCAAATACGATGAAATCATCTACGCCCACGCGCCGACGGCCCCGGCGCTATGCCACCCTGTGCAACAGCGCCTCCCCGGCCGCCAGCCGGCGGCAATTCTCGGCGGCGATGGAGAAGCTGCGCGCGAAGGTGCCGGTGGTCAGCCAAGCGATATGCGGCGTGACCACGACGTTGGGCAGGGAAAACAACGGCTCGGCGGCATCGGCCGGCTCGGCGGCGAACACATCCAGCCCCGCGCCGGCCAGATGGCCCGCGCGCAGCGCATCCGCCAGCGCCGGCTGATCCACCAGCCCGCCTCGCGCGGTGTTGATCAGCACCGCGCCGGGCTTCATCCGCGCCAACGCCGCGCGCCCGATCATCCGCTCGGTCTGCTCGACCAGCGGCACATGCAACGACACGATGTCCGCCTCGGCCAGCAGCGCATCCAGCGTGCGGTAGTCCCCCGGCACGTCCGGGTGCGGCGCGCGGGCGGTGTAGATCACCTTGCAACCGAGTGCGACCAGCACCGGCGCCAGGGTGCGCGGGATGGCGCCGTAACCGACCAGCCCGACGGTGCGCCCGCCGATTTCCTGAAACCCGTCCTGCAGCGCCGGATCGAGCGACCAGCCGCCCCCGGCGCGCGTCGCGGCATCGAGTAGCGGCAGGCGGCGCAGGGTGGCGAGCATCAGCGCCAGCGTCAGTTCCGCCACGGCGCGCGCGTTGGTCCCCGGCAGGTTGCACACGGCGATGCCACGGGCCTTCGCCGCGTCCAGGTCGATCGTGTTCACCCCGACGCCGATCTTCTGGATCAGCCGCAGCTTCGGCGCGTGCGCGATCATCGCCGCCGTGCAGGGTTTCAGCACATGCCAGAGCACGTCGGTATCCGGCAATTCCCGCATCAGCGTGGCCTCATCGGCCTCGGCGCATGCGGCGACGGACAGACCCTGGGCGGCGAATGCGGCCAGCCGCGCGGCGAGATCGGGGCCGGCGGCGAAGTGGAACAGCACCTTCACCGGCGCGAACGCCCCAGCACGGCGCCGCCGGCGAAGCTGGCGCGCGACCCCAGCGTTTCCTCGATCCGCAGGGCCTCGTTCCATTTCGCCATGCGCTCGCTGCGCGCGAAGCTGCCGACCTTGAACTGGCCGACGCCCCAGCCGACGGCGAGGTGGATGATGGTCACGTCCTCGGTCTCGCCGGACCGGGCGGAGACGATGGCGGCGAAACCGGCTTCCTTGGCGGCATTCCATGCCTCCAGCGTCTCGCTCAGTGTGCCGCGCTGGTTGGGCTTCAGCAGCACCGTGTTGGCGGCGCCCCGGGCGGCGGCCTCCCGCACGCGGGCGGCTTCCGTCACCAGGAAATCGTCGCCAACGATCTGCAACCTGTCGCCGAATTCGCGGGTGAAGGCGACGAACCCGTCGAAATCGTCCTCGGCCAGCGGGTCCTCGATGGAGACGATCGGGTAGCGGTCGATCCATTGGCCCAGCATGCGGATCATGCCGTCGCTGTCCAGTTCGCGGCCTTCCAGACCCAGGTGGTATTTGCCGTCGCGCGCGAATTCCGAGGCGGCGATGTCGAGCGCGATGGCGACCTCGTCCCCCGGCGTGAAGCCGGCACGCTCGATGGCGCGGACCAGCATTTCCAGCGCCTGCTCGTTGGCGGTGAAATCCGGCCACCAGCCACCCTCATCGGCGACGCCGGCGAGCTTGCCGGCTTCCTTCATCAGCGCCCCGGCGGCGCGATAAACCTCGGCGGTCCAGTCGAGCGCCTCGGCGAAACTGCGGGCGGCGGGGCAGACGATCAGGAAATCCTGGATGTCCACGCGCCGCCCGGCATGCGCGCCGCCGCCGAAAATCTGGATCTGCGGCAGCGGCAGCTGCGTCGCGGCGTCGCCGCCGAGATGGCGGTACAGCGGCAGCTCGGCGGCGGCGGCGGCGGCATGGGCGGCGGCCATGGAGACGGCCAGCACCGCGTTGCCGCCGAGGCGCGACTTGTTCGGCGTGCCGTCGAGCGCGATCAGCCGCGCATCCAGCCCGGCCTGATCGGCGGCGTCGAAGCCGGTGGCGGCGGCGGCGAGTTCGCCGTTCACGTTGGCGACCGCCCGGGTCACGTCGTAGCCGCCGAAGGCGATCCCACCATCGCGCAGATCGAGCGCCTCGCCCGAGCCGGTGGAGGCACCGGCGGGCGCGATGGCGCGGCCGACCGCGCCGCCTTCCAGCAGGATTTCCGCCTCCACCGTGGGCCGGCCACGGCTGTCCCAGACGCGGCGGCCATGGACGAAGGCAATCTGTGTCGGGTTCATCTGGTCAATTCCTCGTTCCATGCCCGCCGCACCGCGCCGAGCCGTGCCACCGGAGCGGCCAGCAGCGCGCGGGCCACACGGCGCACCCGGTCCTTGTCAGGCTCGGCGGTGATGTACTCCGCCGGCGACTTGCCATCCACCCGTGCCAGCAACAGGCCAGGCAACAGATGCGCGGCGCGCGCTTCCAAATCGCCCGGGGCTTCCCAGTCGATGCCCGCCATATAGCGCGCGGCGAGCGCGTCGAAGCACGCCAGGAAACCGTCGCGCGCGCGGGGGGTCCACAGGCATTTCAGCAGCAGATGGTTCAGACAGAACGCCAGGTCGAAGGCTGGATCGCCCCACCACGCGCATTCCGCGTCCAGAAACACCGGCCCCGCCGGGCCGCACAGAATGTTCTTCGGGCTGACATCGCCGTGGACCAGGGCGCGCCGCGTGGTGCGCGTGGTCTCCACCAGCGCCAGCAGCGCCGCCGCGCGGTCCGGGTGGGCGCGCGCGGTCGCCACCAGATAGGGCTCCAGCCGGATGTCGTAGAAGATGTCGTCGGTCGGGAATTCCGCCGCGACGGCGGGGTCGGCGGCGGATGCAGCGTGGATGCGGACCAGGCTGTCGGCCACACGCGCGGCGAACCCGGGATCGGCGACGCCCGCGTGCAGTTGCGCCTTCCACAGCGGATGATCCGCCGCCGGCAGGAATTGCATCGCCAGGGTGCCGGTTGCCTCGTCCTGGCCGAGCAGGGCCGGCACCGCGCCCGGCATTGCGGCGGCGGCGCGACGCATCCAGCGCGCCTCGTACAGATTGCGCGACACCGGCGCCCGCCAGTCCGCCGCCACGCGCAGCTTGGCCAACGCCCGCTTCACGCAGACCGGACCGGACGGCAGGTCGATCCGCCAGATGTCCGACGACACGCCGCCGGTCAACGGCTCGCCCGCCGCCTTCTCGCCCGGTGGCAGCAATCCCATGCGGGCCAGCGCGCCCAGGATCTCATCGGGTGGTGATGTCTGCATGACGCCCATCCTGGCCGGGCAGCGCAGGTCCGGCAACCGGCCCCTGTTAATGCTTCCGCAGCCTCACATGTCTAAAAATGGATACATGAGCCGCCCCGAATCTCTCACGCCACTCGACGGGTTTATATCCCGTTTTCTCGCCCGGGTACCGCCGGACGTGGCGGCGAGCTTTTCTCCGGCGCAACTGACGGCGGTGCAGCGGGCGTTCGGCATGCGCTATGTCATGGATCACGCCGTGGATGTGCGCCGCACCCTGCATCTGCCCTGGGGGCGCTATTATGTGGTGCTGCTGGGCGGCAAGGATTGGCGCAACGAGGGCGGGAGCGGCTGGTTCGGGGCGCTGGCGCGGCTGATGGTCGATACGGTTGCCTGCGGCGCGGTGCTGGGCGGGCTGGCGGCCTTGGCGTTCGGGATTGCCCGTGTCCTGGCGGTGATCGCCGCCTGATCCGGTTGCCGCGCGGGCGGTCGGCCTGTACTCTGTGGCGTCTCAGCGACAGGAATGGTTGTGACCGCATTGCACGGCCCGGCATGATCCGCGTCACCGACACACTCAGTATCGACCCGCGCGACATCGAGGAGAATTTCGTCCGCGCATCCGGTCCCGGCGGCCAGAACGTCAACAAGGTCTCGACCGCGGTTCAGCTGCGCTACAATCTGGCGGCCGCCGTGCTGCCCGAGGATGTGCGCGCGCGCCTGACGCGGTTGGCGGGGAAGCGCCTGACACAGGATGGCGTGCTGCTGATCTCCGCGCAGCGGCACCGCACGCAGGAACGCAACCGCGCGGACGCGCTGGCGATACTGATCGAGCTGATCCGGCACGCAACCGTGCGGCCGGTGAAGCGCGTGCCGACCCGGCCGAGCCACGGCTCCACCCGGCGGCGTTTGGAGGCGAAGACGCACCGATCCGCGATCAAGCGCGGACGCACGACGCCGGAACGGGACACGTGAACGTCGCTTGCGAAATCGGCATTCATAGCCACATGCGATCACGGCAAACGCGCTTCATGGTCATATTGGGTTACAATTGCCGCGCACCTCTCGCGTTTGGCCGACGATGAGTCTAGACTAGAATCAATTTCGTTTGGGAGAACATGCACTATGACACGACCCCTTCTCGCGTTCGTCGCTATGGCGGCATTGTCGCTGAGTACTGCCGCATATGCGCAGAGCGCCGACGATGGTCGCGCCGTATTCAAGCAGAATTGCAGCCTCTGCCACGATGTCGCGCCGGATAAGAACCGCATCGGCCCGTCGCTGTTCGGCATAATGGGCCGCAAGACCGGAAGCGTGCCGGGATTCCATTATTCGGTGGCGAACAAGGGTGCCGATATCACCTGGAGCGCGGCGATACTCGACCGCTACCTGATCTCGCCCCGCGAGGCGATTCCCGGCACGACGATGACTTTCGCCGGCTTGAAGGATGAGCAGAAGCGTCGCGACCTGATCGCCTATCTGGCGACGCTGCACTAACCCCGGCACTAACCCCGGCACTAACCCCTCTGGCGCAACCGCCCTGGCCCTGCGTTATCCGGCCAGGGCGCGGCCGATCAGCATCGCCGACAGCGCGCTGAGCACAACCAGCGCCACCGGGCGGTGCCATTTCTGATCGGTGTGGCGGAAGCCCCAGGCGCCCAGACGCGAGCCGATGAGCAGGCCCGGCAACGCCAGCAGCGCCAGCAGCGCCGTCTCCCGGTCGACCAGCCCGCGCAGCAGCAGCGGCACCAGCCCAGCCAGGGCGGTCGCGGCGAAGACGATGATGATGGAGGCGCGCAGTTCGATGGTGGAACGCGGCATGGCCAGAAAGAACGCCACGATCGGCGGGCCAGGCATCGCCGCCAGACCGTTGATCACCCCGGCCACCGCGCCGACCACCCAGGCAAGCGCGTTTGGCGGGCGGGTTGACAGGCGCAGCCCGGCACTGAGCAGCACCACGGAAGCGGCGATCACCAGCCCGATCGTCAGCCGCACCCGGTCCGGCGACAGCCCGGTGAGCAGCCAGATCCCGACCGGGGTACCCGGCACCAGCCCGGCGACGACCCAGCGCGTGGCGCGCCAGTCGCACAGGTGCCAGGCACTACGCACGCCGGTAAATCCCACGATCGCCTGAAGCACGATCACCAGGGGCACGGCGCGGGTCAGCGGCAGCGTCAGGCTCAGCAGCGGCACCGCGGCGAGCGCGAAACCGAAGCCGGTGAAGCCGCGCAACAGGGCGGCGACGAAGACAGAAAGTGTGACGAGAGCGGCGGTTATAAACATTGCCCGCAGCCTGCCCGAACCGTACGCGACACGCCAGCGGGGGGCCAGGGGTTGCCAAATCCGTTCCCGGCAAGCATCATGCCCGACATGGACAGGAAGGCGACAACCGACGCCCGTCGCGGGCAGCGGCCGGATAGTATGTCCGACCACTCGAACAGTGAAAACCCGAGTCGTTTCGACCGGTTCGTACACGGCGTTGCTGGCAACGACGGCAATTCGTTCAAGCTATTATTGGCCGTTCTTCAGAGACAGTGCTGGTTTGTTCTGCTGATCGGGCTGCTTGCCTGCAATCCCATTAGCGTGCGCGCGGAACCTTCCGCCGAGTATCAGGCCAACTGGGTCGGCGAGAGCGGCTACGCCTCCTATTATGGCCGGGCGCACCAAGGCCGGCGGACCGCCTTCGGCGCGCGGTTCGACCAGGAAAACCTGACTGCGGCGCACCCCTGGCTGCCCTTCGGCTCCCAGGTACGCGTCACCCTGACGGGCACCGAGCGGTCGGTGGTGGTCACCATCACCGACCGGCTCTATTCCAACCGCCGGGTGATCGACCTCTCGCTCGCGGCCGCGCGCAGCCTCGGCATGGTCGCTCAGGGTGTTGCGAAGGTATCGCTCGCGCCCGGCTGATACCGGCGGCGGACTCAGGGGCCAGGACCGCCCGAAGGCGGCCCGCCTTCACTCACACCCCGAAGGCGGCGCCTTCACTTACACATAATATTCGGCCAGCGGCGCGAAGCCGTTGAAGCGCTGGCTGGCGTAGGTGGTGACGTAGGCGCCGGTGGCCAGCAGTTCCACCCGGTCGCCGCAGGCGAGCGCCAGCGGCATCCGGTAGTTGGATTTCTCGTACATGATGTCGGCACCGTCGCAGGTCGGACCCGCGATCGCCACCGGCCCGGTCTGGCCGCCATCGTGCGGGGTGGTGATGCGGTACTTGATCGCCTCGCCCTCGGTCTCGGCCAGACCGCCGAAGCGGCCGATGTCGAGATAGACCCAGCGAATCGGGTCATCCTTGGACTTGCGCGTCACCAGCACGACCTCGGCCTGCACCACGCCGGCATCGCCGACGACGAAGCGGCCGGGCTCGATCACCATCTCCGGCAGGGCGTTGCCGAAATGGCGGGTCATGGCGGTCATGATCGCGTCGCCGAACTGGTCGATCTCCGGCACCTCGGAGCTGTAGCGCACCGGGAAACCGCCGCCCAGGTTGACCATGCGGACATTGACGCCGGCCTCCTTGAGGTCGGTGAACAGCATCCCGACGCGGCCGATCGCCGCCTCGTACGACGCGGTGCTGGTCTGCTGGCTGCCGACATGGAACGACAGGCCGAACGGGTCGAGCCCCATCTCGCCGGCACGGATCATCAGGTCCTTCGCCGTCTCGATGGTGGTGCCGAACTTGCGCGACAGCGGCCAGTCGGCGCCGGCGTTCTCGACCAGGATGCGGCAATAGACGCGCGCGCCCGGCGCATGGACCGCGAGCTTCTCCAGCTCCTCGGCCGAATCGAAGGCGAACATCGACACGCCGGCTGCATGCGCGGCGCTGATCGCCGAGCCCTTCTTGATGGTGTTGCCGAAGCTGATCGCATCGGCGCGCGCGCCGACGGCGAGGCAGAACTCGATCTCCTCGAAGCTCGCGGCATCGAACCGGCTGTCGAGCTGGACCAGACGCTCCAGCACCGGGGCGGCCGGGTTCGCCTTCACGGCGTAATAGATCTGTGCCAGCGGCAACGCAGCGGCAAGCGCGCGGAAGTTCTCTTCCACACGGTCGACATCGAGTACCAGACACGGCGTTGCCGGTTGGCGATCAGCAAGGAATCGAGCGATTTTCGGAGTCATCGCACCCGGCCTTCCTCTGTAAGACGCCCACCTGATCAAGGCGACGGGCGTAGTTGACGAAACGGTCGAACGAACCAGCGACCAAACGATTGCCAGAACGCTTGACGTCGTTGCGTAACCACGAGGGCCAGAGGCACGTGCGTTGCTGCGTGGGGGGCCAAATACGACCCCCACCCCCCCGACGCAAGAAAAAATCGACCCAAGGGGCAAGAATCTGGTCTACCCCACACGCATGGGCCCACACGCATGGGGTGATGACGACGATGGATGGGAATCTTCGGTCACGCTTCGGACGCCCGCGCGCGATCCTGCAATCCCTGATCAGCGGGCTGGTGTCGGACCGCGTCTCGCTCGCGGCGGCGGGCTGCGCCTTCTATGCGACGCTGGCGCTGTTTCCCGCAATCGGGATGCTGGTTTTCGTCTATGGCCTGGCCTTCGACCCGCGCTCCGTGGTGCCGCAACTGGCGCTGTTGCGCGACGTGTTGCCGGATGCCGCCTATATCCTGATCGCCCAACGGGTTCTGACGCTGGTCATGCAAGAGCGGGCCACACTCGGCGCCGGGCTGGCNNGCCTATGACGTCAGCGAGCGGCGCGGCTTCCTGCGGTTCCAACTGACCGCGCTTGGCATGACCCTATGCGCCATTCTCGGCGCCGTGCTGGCGAGCGCGCTGCTGGTCTTCCTGCCGGTGGCGATCGGCCTGATCGGGCTGGACGCGTATCGGCTGGGGCTGATCAACGCCGGCGGCATGCTGGTGATGATGAGCTTCGTGGCGCTGAGCCTGTGGCTGCTGTACCGCTTCGGCCCGTGCCTGCCGGACGCGGCGGGGCATCGGGTCGGACCCGGGGCGCTGGTCGCGACCCTGGTCTGGCTGGCGGCATCGGCGGCGCTGTCGTTCTATATCGGCCATGTCGCTCGGTTCGACGTCACCTATGGCCCCCTCGGTGCCGTGGTCGGCGTGATGATGTGGTTCTATGTCACCGCGTATGCCGTGCTGCTGGGCGCGGAGCTGAACGCCGTGCTGGAACGCCTGCCGCGCAAGACCGAGAACGAGAACGCGTCTGAGCCGGTCAGGAGCGAAAGCGCCGCATCAGGCCCAGCAGGACCAGCACGGCCGGGATGACGGCCGCGATACGGAAGGTGCCCTGGAATCCGGCCAGGAACGCCTGCGGCTCCGCCAGGCCGCTGGTTGCGCGCAGGGTCTGGAAGATCAGCATCAGCACGGTGGCGCCGGTCACCACGCCGATGCTGCGGGTGGCCATGCCGAGGGCGCCGGCCACGCCACGGTCCTCGCGCGGGATGGTGACGGTCAGGATGTCGAAATAGGCCACCTGAAACAGCCCGACCCCGAAGCCCTGCACGAACATCGACACGATCAGCACCAGGGTGTCCGCCTCGGCGCCGGCGGTGGAAATGCCGAACAACCCCGCGGCACTGGCCAGCGCGCCGAGCAGGGCCACCAGACGCGGCTGATGCCGCGCCGCCAGCCGCCCGGCGAGCGACGCGGCCAACGCGATGCCGAGCGGAGAGGTCGCCAGCACCAGCCCGGCGAGGGGAACCGGCATCCTGGCGATAAAGCTGAGATAGAACGGCGCCAGCAGCATGATGGCGAACGCGGAGAGATTGATCAGCGCATGCGCCAGATTGATCGCGGTGAAATCGGCGCTGCGGAAATAGCGGAGATCGATGATCGGCCGGTCGCAACGCCGTTCCTGGCGGGCGAACAGGACAAAGCCGGCCACGCTCAGGCCGACGCACAGCACCGGCCACAGGCTCATCTCGCCGAGATGGTGCGCCTGATTCAGCGCCAGCAGCATGAAGCTGAGCCCGAGTGCCAGAAACGCCCCGCCGGCGGCATCGAACGCCTCCCGCCGCGCCGGACGTGACGGCACCGGCAGCAGCCAGGCCAGCAGGAACGCCGTCAGGGCGATCGGCGCGCGAAAGCTGAACACGGCACTCCAGCCGAAACGCTCGACCAGCAGCCCGAACACCGAGGGGCCGAGTGCGCCGCCGATGCCGAACATCATGGTGTAGAGGCCGAGGGTGCGGGTGCGCATCGCCTCCGGGAACAGGCTGGTGGCAAGTGCGGGGCCGCAACTCAGGATCAGGCCGGCGCCGATGCCCTGGGCCACCCGGGCCGCCAGCAGCGCCGGATAACTGGGCGCCAGCGCGCAGCCAAGGAAGGCCAGCGTGCTCCAGCCGGTGCCGATCAGGAAGATGCGGCGATAGCCCAGCATGTCGCCGATGCGGCCGAACGCCAGCAGCAGCGAGGTCTGGGTCAGCACGTAGCTGATCACCACCCACTGGATCATCGGAATCGGCAGATCGAAGTGCCGCACGATGAACGGGAAATCGATGTTGACCGCCGAATCGAGCGGAACGACCAAGGTGCCGAGGCCGACCACCAGCAAGGGCCAGAGCGACGGGCCGCCGCGCCGGGTCAAAATGCCGCGCGTGTCCGATGGGCCGGCGGCAGGCCGATCCGTGCGGCCAGACGCGCCTGGCGCCAGCGCAGCAGCTTCCATGCCCCCTTGGCCGCCCAATCGGACAGCAGCCCACGCGGCTTCAGCCCGACCGCCTTGAACACCATGCCCATGCCGCGTTCGACATCGCGGAAGCGGTACTGCGCCATCGTGCCGGCCCCGTAGGCGGCGAAACAGCGCGCACGGTCGTAGGACACACCCGGGGCGTCATTGGCGCAATGATAGGCGAAGGCCAGTTCGTCGTCCTCGCTTTCGGTGATCCGCCCGGCGGCGATCCGGACACGGCGTAGCCCGCCGATCCGCTCGCGCTCCAGGTACAGGCGCATATGGTTGTAGAACAATTTGAAGTGGCGGAATTCGTCGGCGGCGATCTTCTTGCAGACCTGCCGCAACGCCGGCTCCGTGGTCCGCTCGCCGAGCGCGGTGTAGTAGCTCGACGTGCCTGTTTCGACGATGCACCGGGCGATCAGCTCGCCGGTGCGCGAGCCGCGAACCGAGGCGTCCGCGGTCAGATTGACCTGGTACCCGGCCCGGAAGCGGTCGAATGCCGCCATATAATCCCAGGACGGGTCCGCCAGCGATGCCCAGCGGCCGAGCGTATCGCCGTGCCGCACCTCTTCCACCGCCCAGTCGTCGGCGGCGGCCTGGAAGACGGGATCATCGGCGAACACCCGCTTCAGATAGATCGCGTAATCGGTGCCGTTGCGCTCCACCAAGGCCGCGGCCTTGATCAGCGGAACCACAGCCGGATCGACCTGGGTGCCGTCGAACCGATCCCAGTCGATGTCGTCGATACGCCAATGCGTCATGCCGTGACCCGTGCGCTGTGTTCATCCGGAAGACAGGTAGGGACACCGCGGAGCGCATCCCGATCTGCATCATATAGACTTACGCGGCTGGAGTGCGAGTGCTCGACGGCAGAGCGATCCGCGTGGCCGGACTTTTCGCCCGGCTTTCTACCACGCGCTGCACGAGTACATGGCGCTGGCAGTCTATCGGATGAGCGGCTGGCGGATGAAGGGCTGGATCGCCGGGACGGGTCAGGCCGCGCCGGCGGCCTCGATCATGGCGCGGGCCGACTGGATGCGGTCCATCACCATGTCCAGCGTGACGACGTCGTTCTTGTCGGCACTGGCATAGGCCGCCTCGGCGTCGGCCAGGCGCTTCTCGCCCACCGCGCGGGAGACCTCGCCCACCGGCAGCACCTCGGTCGCCAGCACGGTACACCGCTCGGTGGTCACCTCGACGAAACCGCCGGCGACATAGAGCCGGTCGGTGACGCTGCCGTTTTCATACAGCGAGATCGTGCCGCCACGCAGCAGCACGATCATCGGCGCGTGCCCGGGCAACACGCCCATGTCGCCCTCGGCGGCGGGCAGCACGACCATATCCACCGGCCGCGACAGCAGCAGCTTGTCAGGGCTGACGATTTCGAGTGCCACGGGCATCGCGCTCATCCTTACCTTTTGCGAAACCAGCCGCGGCGCTTACGCCGTGGCCTTCATCGCCTCGGCCTTCTTCACCGCTTCCTCGATCGTGCCGACCATGTAGAAGGCCGCTTCCGGCAGATGATCGTATTCGCCGGCGCAGATCGCCTTGAAGCTGCGCACCGTCTCGGCGACGGGCACCAGCACGCCGGGGAAGCCGGTGAACACTTCGGCCACATGGAACGGCTGCGACAGGAAGCGCTGGATTTTGCGGGCACGGGCGACGACCAGCTTGTCCTCTTCCGACAGCTCGTCCATGCCCAAAATCGCAATAATGTCCTGCAAGGACTTGTAGGTTTGCAGGATGCGCTGGGTCTCGCGCGCCACCAGGTAGTGCTCCTCGCCCACAATGCGGGGATCGAGCGAGCGCGAGGTGGAGTCGAGCGGGTCGACCGCCGGATAGATGCCAAGCTCGGCGATCTGGCGCGACAGCACCGTGGTCGCGTCCAAATGGGCGAACGAGGTCGCCGGCGCCGGATCGGTCAGATCGTCGGCCGGCACGTAGATGGCCTGCACCGAGGTGATCGAGCCCTTGTTGGTCGAGGTGATCCGCTCCTGTAGCGCGCCCATGTCGGTGGCCAGCGTCGGCTGATAGCCCACGGCGGAGGGGATGCGGCCCAGCAGCGCGGACACTTCGGCGCCGGCCTGGGTGAAGCGGAAGATGTTGTCCACGAAGAACAGCACGTCCTGGCCTTCCTCGTCGCGGAAATACTCCGCCACCGCCAGGCCCGACAGCGCCACGCGGGCACGCGCGCCCGGCGGCTCGTTCATCTGGCCATAGACCAGCGCCACTTTGTCGAGAACGTTGGAGTCCTTCATCTCGTGGTAGAAGTCGTNNACAGGCCGACCTTGCCGCCCTTCAGGTAGGGGCACAGCAGATCGACCACCTTGATGCCGGTCACCAGGATCTCGGTCGAGCTGGACTGCTCGTCGAAGGTCGGCGCGTCGCGATGGATCGGATAGGTCTGCTTGGCGCCGATCGGGCCGCGCTCGTCGATCGGCTCGCCGATCACGTTCATGATGCGCCCCAGCGTCTCCGGACCGACCGGCACGCGGATCGGCGTGCCGGTATCTACCACTTCCTGGCCGCGCACCATGCCGTCGGTGCTGTCCATGGCGATGGTGCGGACCGTGCGCTCGCCCAGTTCCTGCGCCACTTCCAGCACCAGGGCGCGGTCGCCGATCTTGGAGGTCAGCGCGTTCTGAATGAACGGCAGATCGCCGTCGAACTGCACGTCCACCACGGCGCCCATGACCTGCGTCACGCGTCCGACGTTGCTCTTGGCCATGATTTGGCTCCTGTCTCTCGATGCGATCGTGACGATCTCAGACGGCTTCAGCGCCCGAGATGATCTCGATCAGTTCCTTGGTGATGTTCGCCTGACGCGCGCGGTTGTAGTTGAGCGTCAGACGCTTGATCATGTCGCCCGCGTTGCGGGTGGCGCTGTCCATCGCGGTCATGCGCGCGCCGTGCTCGCCAGCGGCGCTTTCCAGCAGGGTGCGATAGATCTGGATGGACAGATTCTGCGGCAGCAGCCGGGACAGGATGGTCTCCTCGTCCGGCTCGTACTCATAGGATGCGGTGGCACCCACGGCGGGCTGCGCCGCGGTGGTCGCCGGCAGCGGCGCCGGGATCAGCTGCATTTCCGTGGTGACCTGGGCCATAACCGACTGGAAGCGGTTGTAGACAAAGGTGCAGACGTCGATCTCGCCGGCATTCAGCATCGCGGTGACGCGCGTGGCGATATCTTCCGCGTCGGAAAACTCCAGCCGCTTCTTGCCGGCATAGGTGATGTCGCCGACGATCCGGTCCGCCAGTTCACGCCTCAGATAATCGCGCCCCTTGCGGCCGACGGCCAGGATCTTGACCGTCTTGCCCTCGGATTCGAGCCTGCGCGCCAGCGTGCGGGTGGCACGCCCGACATTGGCGTTGAACGCGCCGGCCAGACCACGGTCGGCGGTGACGGGCACCAGCAACTGCACCTTGTCCGAGCCGGTGCCGACCAGCAGACGCGGCGCGGTCGGGGAACCGATGACCGACTGCGCCAGCGAGGCCAGCATCCGCCCCATGCGGTCTGCATAGGGCCGCGCGGCTTCCGCGTGCAGCTGCGCGCGACGCAGCTTGCTCGCCGCCACCATCTTCATGGCGGAGGTGATCTTCTGCGTGGATTTCACGCTGTTGATGCGAACGCGGAGCGACTTCAGGCTTGGCATGCCGATTCCCTAAACCCTGCTACCCCTGGGCTAACCCTGAGGTTCAGCTTCAGACGAACGACTTG
>PKWQ01000268.1 GCA_003133265.1 Acetobacteraceae bacterium | reverse complement strand
CGGCCGGCCCAGGGTTCCAGCGCCAGCACCACCTCGCTGACATAGCTGGCGATGACGGCGACAACCTTGTCCTGCTGCGCGGCGCGCTGGAACGCCCGCACGGCGTCGGAGGCGGAGTTGTGGTCGTCGTACTCCACGATTTCGATCATCCGGCCGTTCACGCCGCCCGCGGCGTTGATCTCCTCGGCGGCGAGCTTGGCGCCGTTCGGAATGCCGACGCCGCTGATCGCGGAGGTCTCGGCGATGACGCCGATCTTGATCGGGTCAGCGGCCTGGGCCAGTCCTGGAGCACTCAGAGCGAAACCGAGCGCGGCCCCCGCCAGGGTCGACAGATACGGATGCTTCATGTGAACGTTACCTTCCTCTCCGAACAACCTATTGATGCCGCCTGGATTCCTCAGGTCGGGCAGATAACTGACAGCGCGGCCAGCCTGGGCTGGTTCAAACGGGGTTCGGCGTTCCTGTCAAGTTCGGTCTCGCCTCAGCCCTTGGAACCCTTCCGCCCCGCTGGCGGCAGCTTGGGCGGCTTGGCCGGCTTGTCCGGCCCCCACAGCCGGGAATAGTAGCTGTCGGCCAGATTCAACGCGGCAACCGGGTTGTGGCCAAGTACACGGTCCTTGGCGACCAGCACCGTCGTCGGGGCCTTGGCATACTTGAATAACAGGCTGTCATGGCCGATGCACAGCCCCATCACGACGTTGAATTCGCATCCATGGGCATTCAGCAGCTCGGCCTGGGACACCGGGTTGCAAATCCCCTCGAAATGACCGGGATGGATCTTCTGGCTATCGGCGATGCCCATTTCTTCCTTGGGAATGTTGCCGTTCTTGCAAGCGACCGAGACGACCTGAAAGCCATGGCTCTCCAGAATGCCGGTCAACGTGTAGGCGTGGTCTACGAAGCTGATGCAGTTCGCAATGCCGATCTTCTTGTAGCCCATGCGTTTGGAGAACTGGACGATCTCCTCGACCCGCGTCCACTTGCAGTAACCCTCGGACTCCACCAGCGCCGATTGCTGCGCTATCTTCCGCGTTTCCGGATCGTCGTAGAGTGCGTGAGCAATATCCTGGGTGGCGGGATCGACCTTGCTCGGACAGAAGCCGGGGCCGCGGTCCTCGGCCTCCCCCTTGCGGCAGGCACGGACGGTCGAGGGGCAATAGGCGCATGCCGGGTCCGCGTAACTCATGGCTACTCCTCGCTTCAGGGCAAAATCGAGCCTAGGCTACGCGCATCGCGGCACGGAGTGCTTTGATCTAAATCATGGCCCCGTCACGGGCGCAGCAGCGACGCCATGATCCGTTCCCGCGTCAGCGGCATGTCGCGGATGCGCGTGCCCAGCGCGTGCGCCACGGCATTGCCGATCGCCGCCGCCGTCGGGCCCAGGGTGCATTCGCCCATGCCCAGCGAGGGGTGATCCGCCGCCTCGATCAGCTCCGTGGTGATGCCGGGAACCTCGCTGAAGCGCAGGATCGGGTAGCTGCTCCAATCCAGCGAGGCGATCCCGTCGGCGCTGAACCGCACCTGTTCCTTCAGCGTCATGCTGGCGGCATGCAGGATGCCGCCCTCCATCTGGTTGCGCGCGCCGTCGGGATTGATCACCAGACCGGCATCGGCCACGCACCATACGTGGCGCAGACGTACTTCCTCGTCGACGTCGAGTTCCACCGCCACGGCGGCGTAGGCGGCGCGGTTCTTGTAACGCGCGAAACCGAATCCCCTGCCCCGCCCGGTTCCCGCTGGCCCGCGCGCCGACCAGCCGGATAGTGCCGCCGCGCGCTCGATCACCCGGCGCGCGCGCGGCTCCGACATCAGCGACAGGCGATACGCCACCGGGTCTTCCTCGGCGCGCTCCGCCAATTCGTCGATGAAGGATTCGAGCGCGAACACGTTGGGCAGCGCGCCCAGGCCGCGCAGCGAAGAAGTACGCACCGGCGCGGTGCTGACCAGATGATGCAGCACACGCTTGACCGGAATATCGTAGAGAGGCACCGCGTTGCGCGTGCCGCCGCCACCGGCGACCTCCGGCGGATCATGCGGGCGCGGCGCTGGCGGCGGCGTCGGCAGCGCCTCGTGGCCCAACATGTTGCCGCCCATCGTGGTCCGCCCGACATGCGGGCCGGCCCAGATCTCTGTCGTCCACGCCACCGGCCGGCCATCCTCGCCCAGCGCCGCGCTGAGCGAGATCGACATCGCGGTGCCGACCGGCTCGAAGCCGAATTCCTCCTCGCGCCGCCATTGCACGCGAATACAGCGGTCGGGGACGCGCACCGCGATGAGCGCCGCATCCAGCGCCGCGTCGTCGGCTCCATTATGGCCATAGCAGCCAGCGCCCTGGGCATGGCGCACGGTGATCGCCTCCCGCGCGATTCCCAGCACGTTGGCCAGCGCCACACGCAGCGGATAGACGCCCTGCGTGTGGCTCCAGACCGTCAGATGGCCGGCGCGATATTCGGCCAGCGCGCAGGACGGCGCGAGCGCGGCATGGGCGATATAGGGCCGCGAATAGGTCGCCCGCACCAGCGATGCGGCATCGGCGGACGATGGCGGCGGTTCACCGATCTCGTTCTCGGCCGCGGGTTGCCCGACCAGCCAAGCCGCTTCCTGCTGCGCGGCCGACAGTGCGCGGACATTCTCCCACGTCGCATGCGCGGGTCCGGCCACGGCGGCGCGCTGCACCACCGTCTCGTCCGCGCCCACGAAGGCCACGAAATTGCCGGCGCGCACCACCTCGAACGCCCCGTCGGCGGCCTTGCGCACACTGGCTTCGTCGAACGCGGCCAACCGCGCGCCACGCGACGGCTGGCGCAGCACGCGCGCATGCAGCATGTCCGGGCGCACCATGTCGTGGATGAACGCCGCGCCGCTCAGCTTCGCCGGCAGATCGACGCGCGGGATGCTCCGCCCGACGATCCGATACGCGGCGCGCGGCTTCTGCGGCGCATTGCCGTCGGCCTCGTGCGCCAGATCCTCCGCCACGACGAAGTTCCAGTAATCGTAGCCAGTCGGCACCGCCCCGCGCAGGAACGCGCCGTCCACCACGACGAACTCGTCGCTGTTGCAGTTCAGTCGCCGCGCCAGCCGGTCCAGCACGCGCATGCGCACCTCCGCGCCGACCCGGCGCACCGAGGCGCCGGAAACCTCGATCGACTGGCTGGAGGCGGTGTTGCCCTCGTCGGGCGCATCGTCGGTATCGCCCGACAGAATGCGGATGCACGCCAGCGGAACGTCCAGTTCCTCGGCGGCGATTTGCGACAAAGCAGTGAGCACGCCTTGCCCCAGTTCCACCTTGCCGACCGCGAGCCGCACCGTGCGGTCCGGCGCGAAGCCAATCCATTTGTCGAGGCGGCGATTGTTCGCCAGGCTCAGCGGCAGCGTATCGCTCATGATACCGCCCCTTCTCGCATCACGACGGCGGCGCGCTCGACCGCGCGCAGGATGCGGACATGCGTGCCGCAGCGACAGAGATGCACATCCAGCGCGGCAACGATGTCCGCGCGCGTCGGCGTGGGGTTGCGGTCCAGCAGGGCCTTGGCGCTGATCAGGATGCCCGACAGGCAATAGCCGCACTGCCCGGCCTGCTCGTCGAGGAACGCCTGGACCAGCGGATGACCGGCCAGCCCCTCGACCGTGGTGACCCGCTTGCCGGAGATGCTGCCAACCTCCTGGCTGCACGCATAGA
>PKWQ01000097.1 GCA_003133265.1 Acetobacteraceae bacterium | reverse complement strand
GGTTAATTGTCGCCGGCCAGGCTGTTGAAGCACGAGGCCACTGGCCTGCTTTTACTCCGCCTTGCTGGCCTGGAATCCGACCGCCGTTGACAACCGGGGGATAGCCGCCGGCGTGCGGTTCGGGTGCGTGCTGGCCGATGCCGGCTACGGTCTGAGCGCGCCGTTCCGGCACTCGCTTAGCGAGCGGGGTCTGCAATGGGCCGTCGGCATTCCCCGTCATCAGAAAGTCTATCCGGCCGATGTGTCGTTGGTCTTTCCTGTTGCAGGTCGGGGCCGTCCGCGCCAGCGCCATATCCCCGACAGCAAATCGGTCGCGGCGCAGACCATGCTGACGGACGCATCCTGGCGGTCAGTCAGCTGGCGCCATGGCACGAAGGGGCGCCTGTCCGCACGGTTCGCTGCCGTGCGTGTGCGGGTCGCCGACGGCCCCACGCAGCACATCCGAGACATGGGTGGCCAACACATGCCTGGCGAAGAGGCTTGGTTGATCGGCGAGCGTCGCTCCAACGGCGAGCGCAAATACTACCGGTCGAACTTGCCCGTCGACACGCCGATCAAGACGCTCGCCGGCACGATCAAGGCGCATTGGATCTGTGAACAGGCGCACCAGCAACTAAAAGAGGAACTCGGCCTCGATCACTTCGAGGGACGTTCATGGGCCGGCTTGCATCGCCACGCCTTGATGACAATGATCGCCTACGCGTTCCTGCAATCCCGCCGCCTCGACCAGGCGAGCGGGAAAAAAGAATCAAAGGGCCACCCTCACAGCCAAGCCTGCCGGCGGTGCGGCAAGCCATCCTCATCTACCTCGGTCCACCCTCACCATCGCGATGTCCACATTGTGCCATGCCATTCAAGCAGCCGCGCAGCGCTAATCTGCCAAAGTAGTGCTCGCTTATTCGATGTGAAATCACCTGTCGATTTGATGCACCGCTCCGGCCTGCCCGCACCGTCGTGACAACCAAAATGCGGCGCCCCGTATCGCCAGGCAGGATTCCGGCGCCAGTGCAATTGCCTTGAAGTGCACTATCGAACGATTTTAGCGCCGATGACCCGACTTGGCGCCCCCCTCGACGGCAGCCGCCTTGATCGCGATGAATTGTGGACGGGCCTTCCTGCCGGGTATTTCCCGCTTCACTGAATAGCGAAGATCACCACCAGATCCTTTTTCAGTTGCAATGTGTCCAGCTTCGTTCAGCGCCGCCTTTAGCGCCTGAAGCCGCGATTTGTCGCCGAAAATAGACCGCAGTTCTTTTTCGGAAAACAGATATTCCATCCCATGCTCCTTGTGCTTTGACTTCAACACAGGCCACTCAGAAGGCTCGCTGGCAAGGCCATCCACCACCCCGCATACAGTGATGTCGATTATCTCCTCCCGATTCGCCCGCACGTAATCCGTCAGTTGTGCGCGCAGCTGTCTCTTCTCGTTTACAGGCTTGCCTACATGGTGCGTGATGGGGGCCGCGACATTGAGATTCTCCTCATTTGCAACCAGCGCAACGTGATCGCGGGTGCAGGCAAGCAGGCTCTTGCTGACCGTTTTACGGTTCCAGGGCGGGATACCATGCTTGATCGCGAAGCAAGCGGCTGCATAGGTGGTGGCCATTTTCTCGTGAATGCGATTCATTTCGCGGCCATGAGTTTCGATCTTTTTTCCTTTGGCGAGGTAAGATGAACGCCGATCTTCCAGCCAGGCGCGGAGTTTATCGGGATCCTTTGCGTTCGCCTTAACAAGGGCGTCCAGGAAATTCCGCGACGGATAGCCAAAATTGATCCGGGCGAGGTCGCGCAGGCGCCGAGCGAAAGCCACGACATCCTTTTCACCGTGCAATTTCTCGAAAACCCCATGGGCGTTGTCCGGCTTCGGTATGCTGATCAATCGGCCATGCAGAGCTCCATCGACCTTCAGGCCGGCCAGTTTGCCGAATTCACCAAGCGACAGGTTGGAGGTCAGAATAAAGGGGACCGAGGCCGCTTGCCTTAGTTTGCCGGCGTTCTTCCGCTCCTTCTCGAACCCAGCGTCCCAGCGCATGACCACCGTGATCAGCATCTTGCCGATCTTCGACTCATCCAAGCCGGCGGCACGCGTTTCATCCACCGGAAGCAGGGTATGATTCGCCGCCAGCAGTTCGTCCTCGAGGTCGTTGTCCGTGGCATTGAACGGCTGACCGAAGCCCAGCTTCTGCGCCATGGTGGGGTCGGTGTGGCACCCCCACACCGACCCAGCCACAACCAACCCGGTGGTCTTGCCAGCCTCAGGAGGACCCACCAGCATGATGCCGATTTCTTCTAGGGTCTGAACTCACAACTTGATCCAATAGAGGGCTGCGACGAGGTTGTTTGCGGCGAGGAAATTTCGGGCGAGTTTGTCGTATCTGGTGGCGATGCGTCGCCAGTCCTTGATGCGGCAGAAGAAATTCTCGATTTTGTGCCGGCGGCGGTAGATGCGCTTGGGGCAGTAGGCCTTCTTGCTGGCATTGCTGCGGCTGGGAATGATGGGCATGGCCCCTTCATCCGTCAGATCAAAGCGCATGATCCACCTCCAAGCAGGGTGAATCACAAAACAGCGCGCCGGTTCAAGAAATTATGCGGGTACAGACCCTAGAACGAAGATGCTGCGGTCGTTGCAGCTGCGATTTACCGCAACATGCGCGAATCCCTTCCGGGCAGAAACGGGGCGAAGCGAAGCACCTGGACCTTGTTGCGATGAAGATCGAAACGCCGGAAGGGCACTTCGGCTACGGTTCGCTGCGTACGGGCCGACACTGTCAGGCTGCTCTATCGCGGCCACCGACGCGGTAGTGGCGATAGGAGGCGTGGCCCGCCGCTTGGGTAGCACGCATGTGACACGCAACATGCGCCAACCCTTTGAGTCAGCGTGCTGGATCTGCACATCGCTGCTCATTTAAGCCGCGGATTTTGCTTGCCTCGGCTAGCCTTGCCAAGGTTGGGGTCGAGGGTTCGAATCCCTTCGCCCGCTCCAGATTTTCAAGGCTTTGAAGAGACTGCCCCCGGGACGGAGACTCCGTCGCGGGCGCCCGGTCATAAGCGGGCATGGCACCGCCATGCCCGCCTTGCTGCGACCTACGACCGAGCCTAGGCCTGCCGCCGCAGATGCCGCGCGGCGGCGACCAGGCTTTCCAGTGCTGGCCTGACTTCCTCCCATTTCCGGGTCTTCAGGCCACAATCCGGATTGACCCAGATCTGCCAATCTTCGAGCCGCTGCCGCGCCAGACCCAGAAGCTCGGCCATCTCCTGTGCATCGGGCACACGCGGGCTGTGAATGTCCCACACGCCGGGCCCGATCTCCGCCGGGTAGCCGCCGCCGCCGTCTTCCTGCCGGGGCGCGAAGGCATCCAGCAGCTCCATCCGGCTGCGCGTCGTCTCGATGGAGATCACGTCGGCGTCCAGGTCCGCGATGGCGGCCATGATGTCGTTGAACTCCGCGTAGCACATGTGGGTGTGGATGCTGGTCGCATCGCCAACGGAGCTGCTGGCCAGACGGAAGCAGGCGACCGACCAGCCCAGATACTCCGCCCAGTCCACATGGCGAAGCGGCAGGCCCTCCCGGAAGGCCGGCTCGTCGACCTGGATCACCGTGATTCCCGCCGCCTCCAGGTCCGCCACCTCATCGCGGATCGCCAGCGCGATCTGGCGGCAGACCACGGCGCGCGGCATGTCGTCCCGCACGAACGACCATTGCAGCATGGTCACCGGTCCGGTCAGCATGCCCTTCATCGGCCGGCTGGTCCGCGACTGCGCGTAGGCCGACCAGCGGACCGTCATCGGCACCGGCCGCAAGACGTCCCCCCATATGATCGGCGGCGCCACGCAGCGGCTGCCGTAGGACTGAACCCAGCCATGCTGGGTGAAGGCATAGCCGCTGAGCTGCTCGCCGAAATACTTGACCATGTCGTTGCGCTCGAATTCGCCATGTACGAGCACGTCGAGGCCAAGTTCCTCCTGCCACCGGATCGCATCGTCGATCCATCCTTCGACAATTTTCTCGTATTCGGCCGCGCTCATCTCCGTGCGCCCCAGCGCGGCGCGGGCGCGACGAACCTCGGGCGTCTGCGGGAACGATCCGATCGTGGTCGTCGGGAACAGCGGCAGACGAAGCTTTGCCTGCTGTGCCAGCCGCCGTTGCGGATAGGCGCTCGCGCGCCGCTCCATATCGGCGGTGACGCCGGCCAGGCGGGCCGAAACCTCCGGCCGATGCACGCGTGTGCTGGTTTGTCGCGACCGCACGGCGGCGTCGCTTGCCTGGAGCTGCGCGGCGATCGCCGCCTCGCCCTCGTCCAGCCCACGGGTCAGCACCGCCACCTCGTCCAGCTTCTGGACCGCAAACGCCAGCCAGCCCTTCACCTCACGATCCAGCTTGGTTTCCTGCCCGAGATCGACTGGCACATGCAGCAGACTGCACGATGGCGCCACCATCAGCCGGCGGTTGCCCCTGGCGAGGGCGACACGTTGCAGGGTGCCCAGTGCCGCGCGCGCAACGTCTCGGCCGCCGCTTCCAGGGCGGCCTCGTCGAGATCGCCCAACCAGAACCACTCCAGGGCGGTCTTCAGTTCGCGCCGGTGGCCAATACGCGGGAAGCCGAGATTGCTCGCGACCGTCATGCGCGCCTCCTGCCGGCCGGACTCGAGGGGAAGCGGGAGGAAGGGCGCAACGCCGCGCCCGTTGGGCGGCGACCGCCGCCTGGGATGATAAGCATGGTCGGTCTCCTGCTGCCGATGCACCCCGCACGGCAGCGTTGGTTTGCGCGACGACGGCAGGTCTCCTGGCTCGCGGCGCACAGGCGTCGACACGAACGTGCCGGACGCCTATCGCCGCCGGCCCTGTCTTCCCGAACCCTCGGGTTCAGTGACCCGCCTGATTCCTGGTCGGAACAAGGCGGACGGGCCAGCGGTTAGCCGCTGACAGTTGCGGGGGCAGCCGCCGACTTGCCCCCGGACCAGCGGTCCAGCCGGGGCGCACGGCGTTCCCTTTTCACCCGCTCGCGCGGGACCATCGACACATAAGCATAATTTTATGTGTTGGCGCTTGGCAAATCGATGAAACATCGTTGCGTCCGAAACTGTGCGCTTGACGACCACGGGGCTGGCAGAGCATACGGCATTTAGTGGCTGCTGTCCGACGCCACACCATATGTTGTGTTTCATATCCGAACGGCTCGGCACCGCAGGGAGGGACTAATCTTGCTGAACGGCCTCCAATCCACCTCTTATCCGCACGACGTGGTCAAACGCTCCGGTGCGATCGTGCCGTTCGACGGCGGGAAAATCCGCGCCGCCGTCACCCGGGCCGGCGCCGCCACCGGGGAATTCGCCGAGGCCGAGGCCGAGCTTCTCACCTCTCAGGCGGTGAAGGTGCTCAGCCACCGCTTCGGGGCCAAGGCGCCGCATATCGAACAGATCCAGGATGTGGTGGAGCAGGTGCTGATCTCGGCGAACCATTTCGCCACCGCGCGCGCCTATATCGTCTACCGCGAGCAGCACGCCCGGCTGCGCCGGGATCGGGAAACGGTGGTGGCTGTCGTCTCCTCGATCGACGACTATCTGCAGCGCGCCGACTGGCGCGTGAACGCCAATGCCAACCAGGGCTACTCGCTGGGCGGCCTGATCCTCAACGTGTCGGGCAAGGTCGTCGCCAATTACTGGCTGTCGCATGTTTACCCGCCCGAGGTCGGCGTCGCGCACCGGGAGGGCGACATCCATATCCACGACCTCGACATGCTGGCCGGTTACTGCGCCGGCTGGTCGCTGCGCACGCTGCTCAGCGAGGGCCTGAACGGGGTTCCCGGCAAGGTCGAGGCCGGCCCGCCGAAGCATCTCACCAGCGCCGTCGGTCAGATCGTCAATTTCCTCGGCACATTGCAGAACGAATGGGCGGGCGCGCAGGCGTTCAGCTCGTTCGACACCTACATGGCGCCGTTCGTGCGCAAGGACCGCCTGAGCTACGAGGCGGTGCGCCAGTCGATCCAGGAGCTGGTCTACAACCTCAACGTGCCCTCGCGCTGGGGCACGCAGACGCC
>PKWQ01000435.1 GCA_003133265.1 Acetobacteraceae bacterium | reverse complement strand
CCGCGCCCGCCCGTGGCGTCGTCGGGCCGACCGAGGAAATGCTGGAACACACCGCCCGCCAACTGGAGACCGTGCTGGCCGATTATGGCGTGCAGGGCACCATCGTCGCCCATCGCGCCGGCCCGGTGGTCACGCTCTACGAACTGGAACCCGCCCCCGGCATCCGCAGCGCCCGGGTCATCGGCCTCGCCGACGACATCGCCCGCACCCTGTCCGTCACCGCCGTGCGCATCGCCACCGTGTCCGGGCGCAACGTCATCGGCATCGAGGTGCCGAACCCGAAGCGCGAGACCGTGTTCCTGAGCGAGATCCTGGCCAGCGAGGACGTGCAGAAGCACCCCGGTCGCCTCGCTTTGGCGCTCGGCAAGGACATCGGCGGCGAGCCGATCGTCGCCGACCTGTCGCGGATGCCGCATCTGATGATCGCGGGCACCACCGGGTCGGGCAAGTCCGTCGGCGTCAACGCGATGATCCTGAGCCTGCTCTACCGGCTGTCTCCCGATCAGTGCCGGTTGATCCTGATCGACCCGAAGATGCTGGAGCTGTCGGTCTACGAGGGCATTCCGCATTTGATGGCCCCGGTGGTGACCGAGCCGGGCAAGGCGGTGATCGCGCTGAAATGGACGGTGCGCGAGATGGAGCGCCGCTACCGGGCAATGAGCCTGCTCGGCGTGCGCAATATCGGCGGCTACAACGACCGCGTGGCCGAGGCCCGCGCCAGGGGCGAGGTGGTCACCCGCCGGGTGCAGACCGGCTTCGATCCCGACACCAACCGCCCGACTTTCGAGGAACAGCCGCTGGCGCTGGAAACCCTGCCGTTCATCGTGGTGGTGGTCGACGAGATGGCCGACCTGATGATGGTCGCCGGCAAGGAGATCGAGCAGGCGGTGCAGCGGCTGGCGCAGATGGCGCGCGCCGCCGGCATCCATGTCGTCATGGCCACCCAGCGCCCCTCGGTCGACGTGATCACCGGCACGATCAAGGCCAATTTCCCGACCCGCATCAGCTTCCAGGTGATCAGCAAGTTCGACAGCCGCACCATCCTGGGCGAGCAGGGCGCGGAGCAACTGCTGGGCATGGGCGACATGCTCTATATGGCCGGCGGCGGGCGCGTCACCCGCGTACACGGCCCGTTCGTGTCCGACCGCGAGGTGGAGGACGTCGTCGCCTTCCTGCGCGCCCAGGGCGAACCGGCCTATCTCGACGAGGTTACCGAGCCGCAGGACGACGACGGCTCCAACCCGCTGCTGTCGGGCATCGCCGGCGCCTCGGACGGCGAGAAGGGCCTGTTCGACCAGGCCGTCGACATCGTCGCGCGCGAGGGCAAGGCGTCCACCTCGTTCATCCAGCGCCACCTGAACATCGGCTACAACCGGGCGGCCAAGCTGATCGAGCAGATGGAGAAGGAAGGCATCATCAGCGCCGCCAACCATGTCGGCCGCCGCGAGATCCTTATTCGTCGCACCACCGACGACTGACGCGCGGCGTATTGCGCGCATGATCAGGTTCGACCGGCGGCTTTGGGTGATGGGCGCGTACGGGTTCGTCGCCGGCCTGCCGCTGCCGCTGTCGGGCTTCACCTTCCGGCTGTGGCTGTCCGAGGGCGGGGTATCGCTGGCGGTGATCGGGCTGACGGCGAATATCGGGCTCGCCTATCTGCTGAAATTCCTCTGGGCGCCTGTGCTGGATCAGGCGCGCCCGCCGTTCGGGCTGGCGCGGTTCGGCCGGCGGCGAGGTTGGCTGCTGGCGATCCAGCCGGTGCTGGCGCTGTCCGCCGTGCTGCTGGCGCTGTCCCAGCCGGGGGTGACGCCGCGGCTCGCCGTGGCGGCGGCGGCGTTGGTGGCGTTCCTGTCCGCCAGCCAGGACATCGTGGTGGACGCCTGGCGCATCGAGACCTTTCCCGAACGGCTGCAAGGCGCGGCGCTGGCCGCCTATGTCTGGGGCTATCGCGCCGCGATGCTGGTCTCCGGCGCCGGCGCGATCAAGGGCGCGGACATACTGGGCTGGCCGGGCGCGTTGCTGGCGGTGGCGGCGCTGATCGCGCTGGGGCCGCTGCTGACGCTGATCGCGGCGGAACCCGCGACATCCGGGCCGCGCATCGTGCTGGGCGGGCTCGCCGCCCGGCTGCGGACCGCGGTGCTGGAGCCGTTGGCGGAGTTCTGGGCCCGGCCGGGGGCGGCGACCATCCTGGCCTTCATCGCGCTGTTCAAGCTCGGCGAGGCGCTTGCCGGGGTGATGACCGCGCCGTTCTACCGCTCGCTCGGGTTCGATCGGGCGGCGATCGCGCTGGCCAACGCGCCGTTTTCGCTGATCGCCAGCATCGCCGGCATCGCGCTGGGCGGCTGGCTGGTGGCGCGGCTCGGCGTCGGCCGCGCGCTGCTGTGGACCGGCAGCGTGCAGACCGTGGCGATGGCGATGTATGTCGGGCTGGCCTATGCGCCGGGCCGGGTGTCGATGCTGATCGCCACCGTGGTCGCCGAGGCGTTCGCCGAGGGCATGGCGGACGCCGCCTTCCTGACCTACCTCTCCGGGCTCTGCGCGGTGGCGTTCACCGCGACGCAGTACGCGCTGCTGTCCTCGCTGGCGGCGATCGCGCTGCGCACCGTGGGCGGCCTGTCGGGGTTCCTGGCCGAGGCGCTGGGCTGGAAGCTGTTCTACCTGTTCGCCATGTTCGCCGCCCTGCCGGCGATGGCGATCATGCTCCGGCTGCTGCGCCGCTATCCGCCGGCCGAGCGCCAGCCGGCCGAAAGCCCGGCGGCCTAGCCTCCGCCGAGAAAGCGCACGATCCGGTTGCAGATCGTCTGCTGCTGCGTCACCACTGGCGGCAAGGACGGCCAATCCTGTGGCTCCCAGGCGAAGGAACGCTCGGTCTTGGAGTATGCCTCGATCGGCTGGCGGCGGCTGTCTATCGAGGGGGTGGGCGTATAGCCTTCACCGGCCCGCACCCGTTCCAGGACGCTTGCATGCACGAACTCGCCGTCGATTGTCTTTGTATCGAAATGCCGCTCATAGGCACCGAACGGCTTCCAGAACCATCCGAACGAATCGTGCAGAACATCCGCCGCGAATACCCGGCGGGTATCGAGCCCCGTACGGATAGCGTCGGCCTCCAGTTCCAGCAGGTTCCAGACCTTCGAGATCATCCACAACAAGGCGATGTCCGCCGCGCCGTGCTCGGAATAGCCGCCGCCGATATCGGCATGAACGCCGGCGAACCAGACTTGCCGCAACACCTGGTCCGCGGGGGCGCCGGCATGGCGTTGCCAGACCGCCGGCTCGAAGGCCATGCGCTTCTCGTTGATCGCCAGCGCCTGATAGGCGTGTTCCACATGCGGACCCAGGCGTGTGTCCAGGAACTGGTACTGGCTACGGCAGAATTTCAGCTCGGGAAAATATTTGTGCAGCCACAGCGTCGGGCGGCTGGGCGGTATACCCAGCGCGCCCACCGTGTCCCAGACGCCGATGCAGCGGATCTTCACGTCCTGCACACGGTCTTTGAAGCGCAGCTCGAATGCGTCCTTGTGGCTCGCTCGCTGTTCTTTTGGCAGGCGGCAGTACGCCCAGGCGTCCAGAAAGCCACCCATGTCGCGCGCGTGCAGCAGGCCGATGGCGCCGATCAGCCCGGCGAGGGCACGGGCGGTGTAGGCGCCGCGGGAGAAGCCAAACAGGAAGATCTCGGCACCGGAAACGTAATTGTCGACAATGAAGGCATAGGCATCGCGCATATTGCGCGACAGGCCGACGCCGGTGCTGCCGCCAATCAGCTTGTCCAGCCCGTTTCCAGTGCCGACTCCGGGATGGTAGTAAACGATCTGTGGCGTGCCGGCGGCGGTGACGGATTTCACCGCGCGCGCCATGCGGAGCACATTGGTCGCCGCCTCGCCGCCATCGGCGCCATTCCATGTGCCGTCGCAGCAGATCACCAGCCGGCGAGATGGTTCGGGTCTGATCGGTTCCATCGTCGATCCTAACGGGTCCGAACCAATCTAGGCCGGATCCTTGGTGTCCCGCAACGTATTTTCCCGGGTCCCGGCTGACGGCTAAGACGTTGCCTGCGGCAACCACACGCTGACGGTGGTGCCGAGGCC
>PKWQ01000413.1 GCA_003133265.1 Acetobacteraceae bacterium | reverse complement strand
CCGACACCATTCAGCCGGTCACGGCTGGTGAACTGGACCGGGCCATTGCGCGCGCCAACTCCGACGGCGCCCGCGCCCTGCTGATCGAACTGGACACGCCGGGCGGCCTGCTGGACTCCACCCGCACCATGGCAGGTGCGATCCTCAGCTCAAAGGTTCCTGTCATCGTTTATGTGGCTCCGGCAGGCGCGCGCGCCGGCTCGGCGGGCTTCTTCCTGCTGGAGTCGGCTGACATTGCGGCCATGGCGCCCGGCACCAACGCCGGAGCGGCCCACCCGGTGATCGAGTTCGGCCCTCAGCCGGACGCAACCATGAATCAGAAGATCGAGAACGACGCTGAAGCCTTTCTGCGATCCTACGTCACGCGCCGCAACCGCAACGCCGAAGCCGCCGAGGCCGCCGTTCACACATCCCACTCCTACACTGCCCAGGAGGCACTGGATCAACACCTGATCGACCTGACCGCCTCGAATGACTGGGAGTTGCTGAAGGCGCTCGATGGCCGCGAGATTACCCGCATGGACGGCAACAAGCTTGTGCTCCATCTGGCCGGGGCGCGCATTGAGCCGCTGCGGAACGCCCTGCGCGATGAGCTGCTGGGCTGGCTGGTCAATCCCAACATCGCCCTGCTGTTTCTGATCGGCGGCGCGTTGCTGATTTATCTGGAATTCAATGCGCCGGGCACCATCGTACCCGGCGCGCTGGGCACGCTGATGGTGCTGCTGGCTGTTTTCGGACTGAATATGCTGCCCATCCGCTACACGGCTGTGATGCTGCTGGTGGCGGCGATGGTCCTGCTGCTGCTGGCCAAGGTGGCCACGGTCTATGTGCCCATCGTCTACAGCCGCGCGGTCGACGCGCTGGCGCCGAAGGACGGTCAGAGCGGAACCCTGCTGGCGGTGCCGGTGGCGCTGATCGTCGGCTACGGCCTGCTGCGCGTCGCCTCGTCCGGCTTCGCCGAGATTCGCGACGCGATCTTCGCCGCCGTGCAGATGCGTGCCGCGCGCCGGGTGGCGCTGGAGACGTTCCAGCATCTGCACCGCCTGTCGCTGCGCTTCCATCTGGACCGTCAGACCGGCGGTCTGTCGCGCGCGATCGAGCGCGGCACGCTCGGCATCCAGCAGGTGCTGCGTCTGGCGATCTTCAGCATCATCCCCACCGTGATCGAGATGCTGATGGTCACGGCCATCCTCTGGGTGATGTTCGACTGGCAGTTCGCCCTCGTCGTGTTCCTGGCCGTCGGGCTCTACATGGGCTTCACCTTCTCGTTCACGAACTGGCGTGTGCGCATCCGCCGCGCCATGAACGAGAGCGACAGCGACGCCCAGAGCAAGGCGGTCGACAGCCTGCTGAACTACGAGACGGTCAAGTATTTCGGCAACGAGAGGCTGGAGGCGTCCCGCTTCGACGAGGCGCTGGCGCGGTACGAGCGCGCCTCGGTGAAAAGCCAGGTGACGCTGAACATGCTCAATCTCGGTCAGGCCACGATCATAGCACTCGGGCTCGCCGTGGTGATGCTGATGGCCGCCCAGGGGGTGCGCGCGGGCACCATGACCGTGGGGCGGTTCGTGCTGGTGAACACCTATCTGATGCAGCTGTACCAGCCGCTCGGCATGCTCGGGTTCGTCTATCGCGAGATCAAGCAGGGCCTGGTCGACATGGAGCAGATGTTCCGCCTGCTGCGCATGGGACAGGAAGTGGCGGACCGCCCCGGCGCCCGGCTGCTGGCGGCGCATCCGACGGACGGCCTGCCCGGCGAGTTGCGGTTCGAGGGCGTGCATTTCGGCTACCGGCCGGACCGGGAGATCCTGAAAGGCGTGGATTTCACCATCCCGGCCGGGGGCAAGCTCGCCATCGTCGGGCAGACCGGGGCCGGCAAATCCACCATCAGCCGCATGCTGTTCCGCTTCTACGACGTCACCGCCGGCAGGATCGTGATCGATGGGCAGGACATCCGCGACGTGACCCAGGAGAGCCTGCGCGCCGCCATCGGCGTGGTGCCGCAGGACACGGTGCTGTTCAACGACACCATCCGCTACAACATCGCCTATGGCCGTCCCGGCGCCACCCGGGCGGAGATCGAGGCGGCGGCGAAGGCGGCGCAGGTGCATGATTTCGTCCTGCGTCTGCCCGACGGCTACGATACCCGCGTCGGCGAGCGCGGACTGAAGCTGTCGGGGGGCGAGAAGCAGCGCGTGGCGATCGCGCGCACCATCCTCAAGGACCCGCGCATCCTCATCCTGGACGAGGCGACCAGCGCGCTGGATACCCGTACCGAGCAGGACATCCAGGCCGCGCTGGGTGCCGTGTCGCGCCATCGCACCACGCTGGTGATCGCGCACCGGCTGTCCACCGTGGTGGACGCGGACGAGATCATCGTCCTCGACGACGGTCGCGTGGCCGAGCGTGGCAGCCATGCCGGCCTGCTGGCGCGCGGCGGGCTGTATGCCCGGATGTGGACGATGCAGGCGGAACAGGAGCATCAGCCGGAACCAGCGGTCGCGGGCTGAGCGAACCGGATAGCAAGGAGCAGACGACGATGGAGTGCGATCAGAATCCCCCCGCCGACCTCAGCCACGCCGGCGCGGTGGTGGACAAGGCGATCGAATACATGGTGGACCAGAACATCGGCTCGGTCGCCATCGCCTCGGCGTTGCTCGGCGGCGCGTTGGGCTTGCTGGCGCGCAGCGTGACCGACGAGGCGGTGGTGGGCATCCTGAACAACGCCATCGCCAGCGTGCGCGCCGGCGAGCTGCGCCGGATGACGGAAAGCCGGCCCGAGCCGTCTTGAACAAAACCTGGGGCGCGCGAGCCATCCAGCGACTGCGTGGCCAGCGACTGGGTGGGTTGACTGCGCCGGCCCCTTTCGCCATAACCCCCGCCTTCCGAACAACCGGCGCGCCGGCCGTCTTTCGCGCGCGCCACTGTCGATAAAGGTTTTCTGCGATGTCCCGCCGCTGCGAGATCACGGACAAGGGCGTGTTGACCGGCAACAACGTCAGCCACGCCAACAACAAGTCCCGTCGCCGGTTCCTGCCCAACCTGCAGGACGTGTCGCTGCTGTCCGACATCCTCGGCCAGTCGGTGCGGATGCGCCTGTGCACCGGCGCGATGCGTACCGTGGAGCACAATGGCGGCATCGACGCCTTCCTGCTCACCACGCCGAACCGCGATCTGCCGGAATCGGCTCAGGCCCTGAAGCGCCGCATCATTCGCGCCAAGGCGAAGCAGGACGCCACCCAGGCGGCCTGATCGCCGCTTTCCGTGCCGGCTTGAAGCAAAGGCTCGCTCCGGCGGGCCTTTTTGCTGCGCGCTACGCGCCGCCGGCCGCGCGGATCGCCGCCTCCAGCCGCCGTGCGGCGTCGCCCGCCAGTGCCGCGGGCAGACCAGCGAAGCCCATCACCAGCCCTTTCCGTCGCGGCGCGCCGATATAGTAGGCGGCGAGCGGCGCCACCGCGAGGTCGCGGGTGCGGCAGGCCCGCACCACCGATGCCTCGTCGGCGTCCTCGCCCAGCAGCGCCACCAGATGCAGCCCGCCGGGCGCGGGCACCGGCGACAGGCTCGGTGTGTATTTGGCCATGCGGCCAGCAGCGCGGCGCGGCGGCGGGCATACTCGGTTCGCACGCGGCGTATGTGCTGGCCCAGCCTGCCCTCGCGCATGAACTCGGCCAGTATCGCCTGGGTCAGCGCGTCGCTTCCCCGGTCCATCAGCGCGTGCAGCTGCACGAAGGCGGGCACCAGCGGCGCCGGCACGACCGCGAAGCCGAGCCGCAGCGCCGGGGCCAGCGTCTTGCTGAAGGTGCCGCAATAGATCACCCGCCCGGCGCGATCCAGCGTCGCCAGCGGCGGCAGCGGTTTGCCCCCCCAGCGGTATTCCGAGTCGCAATCGTCCTCCAGCACCCAGGCATTCGCCCGCGCCGCCCAGTCCAGCAGCGCCAGCCGCCGCCCGACCGGCAGCGCGCCGCCGAGCGGGGTGGAGTGCGAGGGCGCCACCAGCGCCAGCCGCGAGTCCGGCGACAGGCGGATGCCGGCAGCGACATCCAGCCCCTCCTGGTCGCTCGGCACCGGCACCGGCACGATGCCGGCCGCGATCAGCGCGCCGCGTCCGGCGATGTAGCCGGGGTTCTCGACCCAGGCGGTCTCGCCCTGGTCCAGCAGCAGCTCGCCGGCCAGCCGCAGCGCCTGCTGCGTGCCGGAGGTCACCACCACGCAGCCGGGATCGGCGATCAGCCCCCGGGTCGCGGCCAGATGTGCCGCGATCTGCGCGCGCAGCTCGAACAGGCCCTGCGGCGGCGGATAGCCCGTCATCTCCTTGCCCAGCCGCTTCAGCACCCGCGCGGTGCAGCGCAGCCAGGCGGCGGCGGGAAACAGATCGCCCGCCGGCACGCCGCCGGCCAGCAGCGAGCCCGAGGGAACCTCGCGCGCCACCGCGCTGGCCGGGACCAGCGCCAACGCCGCTCCGCGCCGCGATAGGGCCT
>PKWQ01000159.1 GCA_003133265.1 Acetobacteraceae bacterium | reverse complement strand
ATTCTGAAATGCGATTGCCCTGTCGTCGTGCTTGCAATCCGGGCGCGGCGCCCCAAACATCTGCGCATGTCTGGTTTCGCGCCGCGCGTAAAGGCTGTCCTTGGTCCGACCAACACTGGCAAGACGCATCTGGCCATGGAGCGGCTGCTGGCCCATTCCTCGGGCATCATCGGGTTCCCGCTGCGCCTGCTGGCGCGCGAGAATTACGACAAGATGGTGGCCCGCAAGGGCGCGCGCCATGTGGCGCTGATCACCGGGGAGGAAAAGATCGTGCCGCCGGAGGCGCGCTGGTTCTCCTGCACGGTCGAGGCGATGCCGCTGGACCGGCCGGTCGGCGGCGCCCGGCGCGGCGGCACAGCCAGCACCGCCGATGTCGAATTCGTCGCGGTGGACGAAATCCAGCTCTGCGCCGACCCTGATCGCGGCCATATCTTCACCGAACGGCTGCTGCACGCGCGCGGCATGGTGGAGACGATGTTTCTGGGCGCGGAGACGATCCGCCCGCTGCTCAAGCGGCTGGTGCCGCGGGCGGAAATAGAGACCCGCCCGCGCCTGTCGCAGCTTGTGCATGCCGGCCCGGCCAAGCTGACCAAGCTGCCGCCGCGCTCGGCAGTAGTCGCGTTCAGCGCCGCCGAGGTCTACGCCATCGCGGAACTGATCCGCAGCCGCCGGGGTGGCTGCGCGGTGGTGATGGGGCGCCTGTCGCCGCGCACCCGCAACGCCCAGGTGGCGCTGTACCAGGAAAAGGAGGTCGATTTCCTGGTGGCGACGGATGCCATCGGCATGGGCCTGAACATGAATGTCGACCATGTCGCCTTCGCCCGCCTGTCCAAGTTCGACGGCCAGCGGCCGCGCCGGCTGACGCCCCCGGAAGTGGCGCAGATCGCCGGACGGGCCGGACGCGGCATGCGCGACGGCACCTTCGGCTCCACCGGCGACTGCCATCCGCTGACCGAGGAACTGGTCCGCGCGGTGGAGAACCACGAGTTCGAGGCGCTGACCCAGCTATGCTGGCGCAACGGCGCGCTGGATTTCACATCCCTCGACGGGCTGCTCGGCAGCCTCGCCGCCCCGCCGCCGGGGCCCGGCCTGATCAAGGGCAACGAGGCGAGCGACGCCGAAACCCTCGCCGCGCTGGCGCGCGATCCGGAGATCCGCAAGCTGGCCCAGGGCCGCTCCATGGTCCGGTTGCTGTGGGAGGCCTGCCAGATCCCGGACTTCCGCAAGCTGGCCGACGAGACCCATGCGCGGCTGTGCGCGCGGGTGTTCGGCCATATCGCCACGGACAAGCGGCTGCCGACCGACTGGCTCGCCGGACAGATCGCCGCGATCTCCTGCGCCGACGGCGACATCGACACGCTGATGCAGCGGCTGTCCGGCGTGCGCGTCTGGTCCTACATCGCCGCGCGCACCGACTGGGTGAGCGATGCGCTGCACTGGCAGGAGCGTGCGCGCGCGGTCGAGGACAAGCTGTCGGACGCGCTGCACGAACGCCTGACCGCCCGCTTCGTCGACCGCCGCGCCGCGCACCTGATGCGCCGGCTGGAGGAGGCCGACGGCAAGGACCTGCTCTCCGCCATCACCGGTCGTGGCGAAGTGGTGGTGGAAGGCCACGCCGTCGGCCATGTCGCCGGCTTCGGCTTCATCCCCGATCCGCTGGCCGAAGGGCTGGAGAAGAAGCTGGTGCTGCGCGCCGCGCGCCGGGCGCTGCGGGCGGAAATGCCCCGCCGGGTCCTGGTGGCGGAGACGGCGGCGGATGCGGCCTTCGCGCTGACCGCCGAGCACCGGATCGTCTGGGACGGCGTGCCGATCGCCCGGCTGCGCCGCGGGGCAACCCGGCTGGCGCCGCGCGCGGAAGTGCTGGACAGCGAATTCCTCGACGGGGCGGAGCGCGAGCGGCTGCGCATCCGGCTGCAAGCCTTCCTGGATGGGCGGGTCCGCCACGACCTTGCCCCCCTGTTCACCGCCATCGAACGTGCCCGGCGCGATCCACAGCTGCGCGGCCCAATGCATCTGCTGGGCGAGGCGCTGGGCCTGCTGCCCGGCGAGATCGGCCAGGAACTGGCACCGGAACTGCGCGGGCGACTGAAGGCGATTGGCGTGAAGGCGGGGCGGTTCGCGCTGTTCGTCCCGGCGTTGCTGAAGCCGCGCGCGGCGGCGATGCGGGCGCGGCTGCTGGCGCTGGACCGCGACGTAGCCGCCCCGGTGCTGCCAGCCCCCGGGCTGGTCTCCCTGCCCGCCCCGCCCGATTGGCCGCCCGGTCTCGCCGCCGCGCTCGGCTGGCTGGATATCGGGCCGGCGTTGCTGCGCCTAGACATCGCCGAACGGGTTGCCGCCGAGTTGGCCTGGGCGACACGTCACGGCGCGGCGGCGCTGCCGGCCGGACTTGCCTCGCGCTTCGCGGTACGGGCGGATCTGCTGCCGGTGGTGCTGCGCCGGCTTGGGTTGCGGGTGGTGCCGGCGGCCGGCCTGTCGGCGGCGGAATACGGACCGCCCACCCCCTCGATGATCCTGCCGTCACGCCGCCGGCGTGCGCCCGTGCCGGATGCCGCGCCCCTGGCAGCCCGGCCCGGTCCGTTCGCGGCTCTGGCGGCGCTCACGCGATAGGGGGGCGACGATCGCGGACCAAGAAGACAGGGACTGGCAGCGGTTGGACAAATGGCTGTGGTGCGCCCGTTTCATGAAGGCGCGCAGCGACTGCGCCCGCTTCGTCGGCGCCGGCTCGGTGCGCCTCAACCGCCAAGCCACCGACAAGCCGCACGCCAAGCTGCGCGTAGGCGACGTACTGACCCTGCCGCTGCCGCGTGGGAGCGGCGGCGAGGTCCGGGTGGTGCGCGTGCTGGCGCTCGCGGCGCGGCGGGGACCGGCAACGGAGGCAGGCGGGCTCTATGAGGAAATCGACGCCGTCGCGAAACCGCTGCACGACGTGCGTGTGCCGACACCCGCGCCATGATCGCATCTGCCGGCCAGACAGCACATGCGCATACCGGCGGCTTCGTGTCACCGCGTCTTGCATCGCAGCACAAAGGGCTTCATACCGCCGGCTCTGATCGGCGCTGATCCACAATGCGGCGTCGTGTATTGTCCAGATACCCTGGGGGTTCCCGATGACCTACGTGGTCACCGAAAACTGCATTCGCTGCAAGTTCATGGATTGCGTGGAAGTGTGTCCGGTGGACTGCTTCTATGTCGGCGAGAACATGCTGGTGATCCATCCGGACGAGTGCATCGACTGCGGCGTGTGCGAACCGGAATGCCCGGCCGAGGCGATCCTGCCGGACAGCGACGACCGCGCCGGCGAGTGGCTGGAGCAGAACCGCACCTATGCCGGTTTGTGGCCCAATATCACCCGCAAGGGCGAGCCCCCGGAAGATGCCGAGGAATGGAACGGCAAGCCGGACAAGGCGGCCCTGTTCTCGCCGGAACCCGGCAAGCCCTGAACCTTCCCCGACGGGCCGGGCGGCGCGCGCAGCATTATTGAGACTGCCCCCTGACGGGGCGGCCATTTTATGCTATATTGTTTACTTCATAGGCCATGATGCCCGCCTAGGGGCGTCGAGGCAGCAACTCCCAAGGAGTCATCCTTCGGAACGGGTGACCATGCCCAGGCGAATCGAGCCTGGCGCGGTGGCTCTTTCTGTTGGATGGCCGTGCATGAAGGGTAAGAGGTGTCCACCATGAAGGCATCCGGGGCAACGCAACACCGCGCCGCCACTCCGGCCGCTTCGTCCGGGAAGGCCGCAAAGGCTGGGAAGACCGCTTCGTCCGCGAAGGCTGAGAAGACCGCGAAGGCGACAACCGCTCCGCGGCAAGGGACGGCCAAGGTAATGACCAAGCCGGTGGCGACCAAGCCAGCGGCGACCAAGCCGGCGGCGGCCAAGCCGGCGGCGACCAAGCCGGCGGCGACCAAGCCAGTAGCGACCAAGCCGGTGGCGACCAAGCCAGCGGCGACCAAGCCGGTGGCGACCAAGCCAGCGGCGACCAAGCCAGCGGCGACCAAGCCGGCAACGACCACGCCGGCGGCGAAAAATGCCGCACCGAAGCCAACGCCCACGGCGAAACCGCCGGGCGCGCAACCGAAGCTGGAGAAAAGTGTGCCTGACAGCCCAATGACGGAGATCGCTACGCCGGGCAAGGCCGTCGCGGCAAAGGCTATCGCGGCGAAGCCGCCGGCCAAGCCCGCGCCGGCTGCATCGGCTGCGCCGGTTGCGCCGGTTGCATCGGTTGCGCCGGTTGCATCGGTTGCGCCGGTTGCGCCGCCGCGACCGAACCGACCCGGCTTTGCCGCGCCCGCGCAAGCCGCAGCCCCGACACCGCCGCCGGAGCCGGAGCGCCGGCCGAACATGAACGACCGGAATCCGCCGCGCATCCCCTCGAAAGCGGAAAACTTCGTGGAAGGCGACCATGTGGTCTACCCGACCCACGGCGTGGGCAAGGTGGAGCGGATCGCGGTGGAAGAGATCGCCGGGCACAGCCTGGAGCTGATCCACATCACCTTCGAGGAAAACCGGATGACGCTGCGGGTGCCGGTATCCAAGGCGCGCTCGGCCGGATTGCGCAAGCTCGCCTCGCGCAAGATGTTCGACGAGGCTCTGGCGGTGCTCAAGGGCCGGGCGCGGATCAAGCGCACGATGTGGTCGCGCCGGGCGCAGGAATACGAGGCGAAGATCAATTCCGGCGACCCGCTGGCCATCGCTGAAGTGGTGCGCGACCTGCACCGCAACGCCGGCCAGCCCGACCAGAGCTTTTCCGAGCGCCAGATCTACGAGGCGGCGATGGACCGGCTGGCGGCCGAACTCGGCGCGCTGGACAAGACCGACAAACCCACCGCCGTGATCAAGCTGGCTAATTTCCTGAAGACCATCCTATAGCCACCTGGCCGCGCGGATAGGAAAAGGGCTCCGGAATTGCTTCCGGAGCCCTTTCTGTTTCTACCCGTCTGGAAGGGATCGCTCAGTTGTTGTTGCGGTTGCCCAGCAGCTGCAGCAGCAACATGAACAGGTTGATGAAGTTCAGATACAGATTGAGCGCGTCGAACACGCTGCGCTTGGCGGCGACTTCCGACCCCTCGGCATAGGAGTACTGGATGTAGTCGGCCTTGATCCGCTGCGTGTCGTAGGCGGTCAGCCCGGTGAAGACCAGCACGCCGACGATGCTGATGATGAACTGCATGGCGCTGCTGCCGATGAAAATGTTCACCACGCTGGCGATGATGACGCCGAACAGCCCCATCATCAGGAAGCTGCCGAAGCGGCTCAGATCGCTCTTGGTCACATAGCCGTATGCCGAGGTGGCGGCGAAGGTGGCGGCGGTGATGAAGAACACCCGCACGATCGAGTCACCAGTGTAGACCATGAAGATGCTGGTCATGCTGGCGCCCATCGCCGCGCAGAACGCCCAGTAGAGCGTCTGCACCGCCGGCCGCGACAGCTTGTTCACGCCGATACTCAGCACCAGCACGAACGCCAGCGGGGCGAAGATCGCGGCGATGGCCAGGATGGTCGGTTGGTTATGGACCACAACGCCGTTTGGCGTCACCACGTCTCGGTAGAATGCCTCTTTGAGGGGCGTGTTGGCGATCCCGTACGCCACGATGCCGGTCAGCAGCAGGCCGGAGGTCATCCAGTTGAAGACCCGGAGCATGTATGCGCGCAGGCCCGCATCCAATGCGGCGGCCGTACTCGCGGCGGACGCACCCGGATACGTCCGATAGTCGGGACTGAAGGCCATGATGTCCGTTTCCTTCTCAGGCGGTTATGCCAATGCGCCATATGTTGGACACCGGCGAGACGCGTTCAAGCCATCGTGGTGGTCCGGAACGGTACATGACCAACTACTCATTCCGAAGCCATGGCGCCGCCTTGGCGCGGAGCGCCGACTCGGTGCCCGCGAAACCCACCACAAGCATGGCTACTATACACAAACCAAGGGTCAGGAACAATGTTTGCGGCAGGAACACCCAGCCGGTGTGCATGACGTAGCGCGCCACGCCATAGCTCGCCGCCGTCCCGACCGCCGCCGCCAGAACCCCGGCGGCCAGCCCCAGAATCCCGAACTCCACCAGCCAGGCGGCGCGGACCTGGGCGCGGGTGGCGCCCAGGGTCTTCAAGATCACCGCATCGCGCGTCCGCCGCCGCTGCCCGGCCGCCACCGCGCCGACCAGCACCAGCGCGCCGGACAGCAGCGTTACCGAGCCGGTGGCGGCGAGCGCCGTGGCGATCCGGTCCAGCAGTTCGGCCACCGCGCGCAGCACATCCTCGACCCGGATGCCGGTGACGTTGGGCATTGCGTCGGTCACGGCGCGCAGCAGCGGCGCCTGCTGCTCCGGCGCCACCCGCACGGTGGCGATGTAGGTATGCGGCGCGCCGTCCAGGAAGCCGGGACTGGCCACCATGGCGAAGTTGATCGACAGCGTCCGCCAGGCGATGTCGCGCAGGCTGGCGATGGTCAGGTCGATGTCGCGGCCGAGCACGTTCACCCGGATCACGTCGCCGAGCCCCACGCCCCACCCACGGGCAAGCGCGGCATCGAACGACACCAGCGGCTTGCCACGGTAGTCGGCCGGCCACCATGTGCCGGCGAGCAGCCGCGTGCCCTCCGGCGGGGTCGCCGCATAGGTCAGGCCGCGATCGCCGCGCAGCGCCCATTGCGTATCGGGCGAGACCAGCAGCCTGTCGACCGCCACCCCGTTCACCGCGACGATGCGCGCGCGCAGACTCGGCACCTCGTGCAGCGCCGAAACCCCCGGACGGTGGGCGATCTGCGCCTCGAATTGCGCCAACTGGTCGCGCTGGATGTCGACGAAGAAGAAGCTCGGCGCGTTGGACGGCATCTGATCGAGGATCTCGCGGCGCATGTTGCCCTCGATCAGCGCCACCGCGGCCAGGGTGGAGAGCCCAAGCCCGACCGAGACCAGCACCAGCGGCGTCGCCGCCCCCGGGCGATACAGATTGGCCAGCCCGAGCCGCAGCCAGGGCGCGGACACACGCGGCACGGCGCGGGCGGCGGCCATCAGCGCGATGCCGCCGAGATGGAACAGCGCGAGCGTGCCGAGCGCGGCGGCGCAGAAGATCAGCGACAGCATCCGATCGGTTGCGCTCAGCACGGTCAGCGCCACCAGCGCGGCGGCGAGCACCGCTGTCGCCGCCAGCACCGCGCCCGGCGGGCGGGCCCGCTCGGGCAGCAGCCCGTCGCGGAACAGCGCGGCGCCGGGAATCCGCATCGCCCGGCCAAGCGGGACCATCGAGAACGCAGCCGCCGTCAGCAGCCCATACAGCGCGCCCTGCGCCAGCGGCACCGGGTAGATCCCCGCCACCGGCGGTGCCGGCAGCAGATCGGCGAGCAGCGCGGTGGCGGCGAACGGCAGCACCGCGCCGGCCAGCAGCCCGATCAGCACGCCGAGCACCGACAGCGCCATCACCTGTAGCAGCGTCACGGCGAACACCATCCCGGCCGAGGCGCCGAGGCAGCGCAGGATGGCGATGCTACGCGCCCGCGCCTCCAGCCAGGCGCCGACGCCGTTCGCCACGCCGATCCCGCCGACCAGCAGCGCGCTCAGCCCGACCAGGGTCATGAACTGCCCGGTGCGGTCGATGAACGACACGATCCCGGGCGCGGCGGCGGAGGGATCGCGGATGCGCCAGCCCTGGGCACCGAAGGCGCCATGCAGTTCGGCGGCAAAGCCCCCGGCGCTCCGGCCCGGCGGATCGAGCAGCCGCAGCGCGTGCTGCACCATCGCGCCGGGCGCGATCAGCCCGGTGGCGGCCAGCGCGTCGGTGGAGATCAACACGCGCGGCCCCATGATCGAGGGCGTGGCGACCCGGTCCGGCTCAAGCTTGAGTTCGCCGCGCACGGTGAACTCGGCATTACCCAGCCGCACCCGATCGCCCGGCTTCAGGCCGAGGCGTTCCAGGACCACCCGCTCGGCCAGCAGCCCCTGCCCGGCCAGCGCATCGCCGAGTGGCATGGCGGGAACCACCTCGGCGGCGCCGACCAGCGGCCAGGCCCGGTCCACCGCCTTCAACTCCACCAGCAGCCGCTCGCCGCCGGGCGCGATCAGCATCGAGCGCATGCGCACGATGTCGGACCAGCGCGCGCCACGCGCATCCAGCCAGTCGCGCAGCGACGATGGCAAAGGCTGGGCGCCGCCATTGACCTCCAGGTCGCCGCCCAGGATGCGCCGCCCGTCGGCGGCAAGGCCCCGGTCGGTCGCCACGCGCAGCGTGCCGACGCCGGCGATGATCGCCACGCCCAGCGCCAGACAGGCCAGCACGATGCGCAGGCCGCGCACGCCGCCGCGCAACTCCCGGAACGCCAGACGGAGTGCGAGCATCAGGCCGGAACCATCACGCGCCCGTCGGCGAAACGCACCAGCCGCGTGCAGCGTGCCGCCAGCAGCGGGTCATGGGTGATCAGCAACAGGGTCGCGCCGGTCTGTTCGCGCAGATGGAACATCAGCTCCATCACCGCCTCGCCGGTCGCCTGGTCCAGATTGCCGGTCGGCTCGTCCGCCAGCAGCAGGCGCGGGCTGGGCGCGAAGGCGCGGGCCAGCGCCACGCGCTGCTGTTCGCCGCCGGAAAGCTGCCCGGGCAGATGCGTCAGCCGATGGCCAAGCCCGACCGCGCGCAGCGCCGCCTCGGCCCGAGCGGCGGCGTCCTTGCTGCCGGCCAATTCCAGCGGCATGGCGACATTCTCCAGCGCGGTCATGGTCGGGATCAGGTGGAATGCCTGGAACACGATGCCGATGCTGTCGCGCCGGAGCCGGGCCAGCGCGTCTTCGCCTAGCCCGGTAATCTCCTGCCCGCCCAGGCGCACGCTNNACGATGCCGACCGCCTCCCCCGCCGCCACGTCCAGGTCGATGCCACGCAGGATGTTGACCGGTCCGGCCGAGGACGGCAGGGTCAGATGCATGTCCCGCACGGCCACATAAGGCGGGGGCGGAGTCGGCTTCATGTCATCCATTGCCGCAGCATATGGCCCCGGGACGCGGTTACGGAAAGCCGTCGCGGTGCTGATGACGCTGCTTACCCTGGGCGCGCGCGCCGATGCCGCCTCCCCGCCGGTGCGACTGCTGATCCTCGGCGACTCGCTGACCGCCGGCTACGGGCTGGCGCAGGGCGAGGCGTTCCAGGCGCAACTGCTCGCCGCCCTGACCGCGCGCGGGGTGGCGGTACGGCTGATCGACGGCGCGGTTTCCGGCGACACCAGCGCCGGCGGCCGGGCGCGGCTGGACTGGGTACTCGGCGACGGCGCGGACGCGGCGATCGTGGAACTCGGCGCCAATGACAGCCTGCGCGGCGAAGACCCGGCGGCGATGGAGGCGAACCTGACCGTCATTCTGGATACGCTGGCGGCGCGGCATATACCGGTGCTGCTGTTGGGCATGTACGCCCCGCCCAACATGGGACAGGACTACGCCACAGCCTTCCGCGCCGTGTTCGACCGGCTGGGCGCGCGTGCCGGCCTGATCTACGATCCGTTCTTCCTGGCAGGGGTCGGCGGCAACCCGGCACTGAACCAGGCGGACGGCATCCACCCGAATCCGGAGGGCGTGCGACGGATCGTCGCACGGCTGGTGCCGCTGGTGGAGCGGCTGATCCGGGAGGCATCGCGGACATGAGGCTGTTCATCGCCCTCGATCTGCCGTGGGAGCTGCGCCAGCGCCTGTCGCTGCTGGCCGGCAGCGGCATTCCCGGCGCGCGCTGGGTGGCGCCGGAGAACTACCACCTGACGCTGCGCTTCATCGGCGAGACGCCGTCCCACCGCGCCGAGGAGATCGACCTCGCTTTGGCCACGCTGAACGCTCGCGGCTTCTCGCTGACGCTGGCCGGGCTCGGCACGTTCAGCAGGGGCGGGCGGCCGACGACGCTCTGGGTGGGGGTGGAGCGCGACCAGCAGCTCGATCATCTGCAGAACAAGATCGAGACGGCGTTGCAGCGCATCGGGCTGGAGCCGGAACGCCGCCGCTTCGCCCCGCACGTGAACTTGGCGCGGCTCGACACCAGCGTGCCGGAAGCCAAGCTCGCCGCCTTCGTGCAGNNCGCGGCTGGGCAAGGAACAGTCGGTGTACACGGCGGAAGTGGAGTATGCGCTGGCCTGAGCCGCGCCGACCTGTTTCTTACTTCGCGTTCGCCAACCGCCGCTCGTACCACTGCGCCAGCAGGGTCGTCGGGAACAGCAGCACGAAATAGATCACCGCCACCACGGTATAGACCTCCAGCGGCCGGTAGGTGTCGGCGGTGATCAGCGTGCCCTGGTACAGCAGGTCCGGCACCGCGATGGTCGAGACCAGCGAGGTGTTCTTCAACTGGATGATCGACTGGTTCATGAACGGCGGCACCATCCGCCGCACCGCCTGCGGCAGTACCACCTTGCGCATCACGTTCCACGGCGACAGCCCCAGCGCCCGCGCCGCGTCCCACTGGCCTTGCTCGATGGAGACGATGCCGCCACGGAAGATCTCCGCGTAGAAGGCGCCGGTATACAGCGACAACACCAGGGTCGCCGCCACCACCGCCGGGATCTGCACGTTCAGGATCACCGGCAGCGCGTAATAGAACCAGACGATCTGCACCAGCAGCGGCGTACAGCGGAACACCTCGATGATCGCCACCAGCGGCGCGTTCACCAGCCAGGACCGCGACAGCCGCCCGATCCCGATCAGCAGCCCGATCAGCAGCCCGATCAGGACCGTCCCGACGGTGTAGGCGAGCGTGACCCCGATGCCCTTCCAGAACAGCGGCGCATAGCGCAGCAGGAAGCCGAAACTCCACTCATAGCCCATGCGCGCCGCCCCGGGCTCGCCGCGTCAGAACGACAGTTCGGCGGGAATGTCCTCGCGCTTCGCCCCGGTCTTCTCGATCCCCTGGATCATCCATTCGCGGATCTGGCCGGTGCCGCGGTTCATGTCCAGCCAGGCATCGAGCACCTCGACGAAGCGCGTGTCCGGCTCGCGCCGCACGCCGAGATTGCTCGGCAGCGCGACGACCGGGTTGGTCAGGATCTTGTAGGTGCCAAGCCCCGGGTTCTTGGCCAGCGCGGTGATCCCCAGCATCGCCGCCAGGATGTCCACATCCGCCCGGCCGGCCTGCAACGCCAGGATCGCCTCGTCGCGGGTCTTGAAGGCGGTAATGGTCGATTTCGGCGCGAACCGCCGGGCCGAGGTCTCGTGCAGGGAGCCGAGATCCACCACCACGCGCACCTCCGGCTTGTTGATGTCATCCCAGGTCTTCGGGTCGAAACCCTTGCGCGCGATACAGCCGAACGGGTGGATGATCATCGCATGGGTGAAACGGATCGACAGCGCGCGCACCGGGGTCGGGTTCAGCGCGAAGGCGAGGTCGATCTTGTTCGCCTGCAAATCGAGCACCGAGTTGCCGTAGGTGGACTCGACATACTCCAGCTTGGCATCGAACACCTTGGCGATGTCCTTGGCCATCTCGATCGCGGCACCCGACCATTCTCCGGTCGAGATGTCCTTCTGGAAATAGGGCAGTTCGCCCGGCAGGGCGGCGATGCGCAGCACCTTGGTGCGCTGCACCCGCTCGAACGTGCTCTCGTTCGCGCCCTGGGCGTGCGCCGAGCCGATGAACGCCGCCGCCGGCAGCAACGCCGCCCCTGCCGCCATGCCGCGCCGAGTCAACCGATTGTTTGTCATGTCGATCTCCCTGTGCGTGTTAGCTGCCGATCTTCAGCGTCGATGTCAGGCCCCTGAGACAGGCCAGGATCGACAGGCCCGTGATGCGTCCGGTGCGCGGATTTTCGGCACTCGGCACGTTCTCGATGGTCATGGTAATGCGCGCGGCCTCCGACTCCAGCCGAATCGTGTGGGTGTTGCGGGTCACCGTGGGATCGGCCCAGATCCGCGCGCGTGTGCGCTCCGGGCCGATGCCGGCAAGCGCCAGCGCGGCGGCGACGTTCACATTGGCCGGGAAGCCCGCGGCTGCCTCCAGCGCGTTGCCCTCGAACACCAGCATCGGTTCGGTGACGCCGCTTACGTCGATGCCGTGCTCCACGAGATAGGGCGCGCCGGCCAGTCCGGCCGGCGGCTTGCGGGTCTCGATGGTCACGCTCTCCACCGGCCCCTCGGCGGCGGCGCGGACCGCGTCCAGGCCCAGCAGCGCCCCGGTCGGCACCAGGATGCGCGCGCCGCTGACTTCCGCGGCACGCACCAGATACATGCGCGGCAGCAAGGCACCGACCGAACTCGGCACGAAGATGCGCCCGGCCGCGATGGCGGGGACGGCGATCCGTTCGAACACCGAGGCGGGCGCGGCTTCGACCACGATGTCGGCCTCCGCCAGTTCCTCCAGTTCCACGATCCTCGGCGGGGAGCGGAAGCCTTGCAGATTGGCCTCCGCCTTGGCCCGGTCGCGGGCGGCGACGGCGATCAGGCGGAGCCCGTCCACCCCCCGGTCCAGCGCGCGCGCCAGCGGCAGACCGATGGCGCCCAAGCCGCCGATCGCCACCGTCTTTTCGGCCACCCGATTGCTCACGCCCCGTCCTCCATGATCGCGCGCGCCGCCGCCAGATCGGCCGCGGTGTTCACGTTCAGGAATGGGTCCCATGGACGCAAGGGGAAATCGACAAATCTGCAAGCAATCGTCGCGCCAAAACGCGCAACGCCGTGCGATCCAGGCTCGGACAGCATCCGCCGCAGCGTCCCGCGTGCCGCGACCGGCCATAACGCCACCAGATGATGCGCCCGCCCGCCGCTGGTTGCGGTCGCCGGCGCCGGCGCCAGCGCCCCCGCCAGGCCCATGGGGATCAGCGGCGTATCGCCGGGCACCGTCAGCAGAACCTCCGCGCCAAGCTCCGCAGCCCAGTCCAGCCCCGCCAGCACGCCCGCCAGCGGCCCCTGCCCGGCGAACGCGCCATCGCCCAGCACCGGGCGGGCGAAGGCGGCGAAGCGGGCGGGATCGCCATTGGCGCTGATCGCGATCTGCTCGGTCTCCTGGGACAATGCGGCGAGGATATGGCCGAGCATGCTCTGCCCGGCCAGATCAAGCAGCGGCTTGTCGCCGCCACCGATTCGGCGCGCCTGCCCGCCGGCCAGAACCAGCGCGGCAAGGCCGTTCATCGGCATGGGAGGCAACGAGAAGAGAAACTGGGGCGAACGATGGGTTTCGAACCCACGACATCCAAGACCACAACCTGGCGCTCTACCAACTGAGCTACGTCCGCCATCGGATGGAGACCATCCTTAGTCCAGTTCAGGGGGCGGCGTGTAGGACGTCAGCCGGTCCCCGTCAACTTCGCTCGCGCAGTCCCGGCCTGCGCGGCGGGAAGAAAATGCCGTTTCAGCCGCGCCACCGCCTCGTCCAGCACCTCCTCGCGCTTGCAGAAGGCGAAGCGGGCGTACTGGCTGGGCGCGTCCGTCTCGTAGAAGGCGGAAACGGGGATCGCCGTCACGCCGGCGTGCTCGGTGATGTGGCGGCAGAACGCCACGTCGTCGCCGGCAAAACCGAGCGGGGAGAAGTCCGTGGTGATGAAGTAGCTGCCGCGCGCCTCCAGCACATCGAGCCCGAGTTCCCTGAGCCCCGCCGCCAGCCGGTCGCGCTTGGCCTGCAGGCCGCTCGACAGCGAGGCGAAATAGGCGTCGTCCTTGGCCAGGCCAACCGCCACCGCCCGTTGCAGATTGGGCGCGCTGGTAAAGGTCAGGTTCTGGTGCGCCTTGGCGACCACGGTGGCGAGCGCGCGCGGCGCGCTGACATAGCCGATCTTCCAACCGGTGAACGAGAAGGTCTTGCCGGCGCTGCCCACGCGCATGCAGCGCTCGCGCATCCCCGGCAGCGTCATCAACGGAACGTGCTTCCAGCCGTCGAAGGTCAGGTGCTCGTAGACCTCATCGCAGATCGCATATGTGTCATGCTTTTGCATCAGCTCGGCGATGAAGGCCAGTTCGGCGTTGGTGAAGATCTTGCCGGTCGGGTTCATCGGCGTGTTGAGCAGGATCGCCTTGGTCTTCGGCCCGAACGCCGCCGCCAACTCGGCCCGCGGCAGCTCCCATTTGGGCGGGGACAGCCGCACCAGGCGCGGCACCGCGCCCAGCATCCGCACCACCGGCAGGTAGGTGTCGTACAACGGCTCGATCAGCACCACCTCGTCGCCGGGATCGATCACCGCCATCAGGCAGGCGGTGATCGCCTCGGTGGCCCCCGAAGTGACCACAACCTCTCCGTTCGGGTCGATATCAAGGCCATAGAAGCGCTTGTTGGCGGCCGCCACCGCCTCGCGCAGCTCCGCCACCCCGGTCATTGGCGGGTATTGGTTGCGCCCGTCGTGCAGCGCGTCCACCGCGGCCTGGATGACGTCCAGCGGTCCGTCCGTATCGGGGAAGCCCTGGCCGAGATTGATCGATTTATGCTCCACGGCCAGCGCCGACATCACCGTGAAAATGGTGGTGCCCGTGGCGGCAAGCAGGCTATTGACGGTCTTCACCTCGGGTCGGTCTCCTGAGAGATAGGCAGGGGGAGCGGAAGACAGGCTTGGCTCCGCAGGCCGCGAGTATGGGTCCGCCCGGCTGNNGGAGGTTCAACCGCATCTTGTCATGAATGCTCAATAAACGGGCAACGTAAACGGAAGATCGCCTAGCGGGTGGGCTTTCTCGTGGGGCGCATTCCGCGGAATGGCCGATATCGCCGGATTGCCGCTTGGCACGGCGCGTGCAAACCTTTGTTGCTGCCGCTGAGTCCTTCAGCGTCCCGGCAGCCAGCTAGTGGGGGAGTCCGGTCGCACCGGGCTTGACGGATATGAAAAAGATCGAGGCTGTCATCAAGCCGTTTAAACTGGACGAGGTGAAGGACGCCCT
>PKWQ01000378.1 GCA_003133265.1 Acetobacteraceae bacterium | reverse complement strand
TTGGCGGCGTTGTTCACCAGCACGCCGACCGGCCCCAGCGCCGCGATGGCCGCCGGCAGCAAGCGGGCAACCTCCGCCGCGCTGGCCAGATCGGCCCGCAGCACGATGGCGGCGCGTCCCAGCGCGCGAATGTCCGCAGCGGTCGCTTCCGCCGCGTCCACCGAGGCATGGCAATGGATCGCCACCGAAAACCCCGCCTCAGCCAGCCCGAGCGCGATGGCGCGGCCAAGCCGCCGCGCCCCGCCGGTCACGAGGGCGGCACGGGGTATCGTGGTGGGAATGGCGGCGGCGAGGGTCATGCGGGCGGCTCTGTTGCAATCCCCTGCGGGCTGAAGCGTACCGGGGCCACGTTGCCTGGGGTTCCGGCCGTGTTCAAGGGCCGCGCCGCCGTTTCGGGCCGCCGCGCCGCTTGGACGGATCGTAGCCGCCGCCACCAGGGCCCATCGGCTCCGGCGCGCGCTCGCGCATCTGCCGGCCCGACGGACGGTGCGTGGCGCTCGCCATCGGCGGGGGTTCCAGGCCGAGGTCCAGCGCCTCCAGCCGGCGGATCTCGTCGCGCAGCCGCGCGGCTTCCTCGAATTCCAGATCGGCGGCGGCGGCGCGCATCCGCTTCTCCAGCTCGGCGATGGAGGATTTCAGGTCCTTGCCGACGAATTCGGCGGCAGTGCTGTCCTTCACCGGCGCGACGGTGACGTAATCCTGCTCGAACACCGATTGCAGCACGTTGCCGATCTGCCGGCGGATGGATTGCGGCGTGATGCCGTGCGCCTCGTTCCACGCCCGCTGCTTGTTGCGCCGCCGGTCGGTCTCCTCGATGGCGCGGCGCAGGCTGTTGGTCATCACGTCGGCATACAGGATCACCCGGCCGTCGACATTGCGCGCCGCGCGGCCGATGGTCTGGATCAACGAGGTGGCGGAGCGCAGGAACCCCTCCTTGTCCGCGTCCAGGATGGCGACCAGCTCGCACTCGGGGATGTCCAGCCCCTCGCGCAGCAGGTTGATGCCGATCAGCACGTCGAACACGCCCAGCCGCAGGTCGCGGATGATCTCGATCCGCTCCAACGTGTCGATGTCGGAATGCAGATAGCGCACGCGCACGCCGTGCTCGGTCAGGTAGTCGGTCAGGTCCTCCGCCATGCGCTTGGTCAGCGTGGTCACCAGCACCCGCCCGCCATGCGCGGCAACCAGGCGGCATTCGGCCAGCAGATCGTCCACCTGACGCTCGACGGGGCGGATTTCCGTCACCGGGTCGATCAGCCCGGTCGGGCGGATCACCTGCTCGGCGAAGGTGCCGCCGGTGCGCTCCATCTCCCATGGGCCGGGCGTGGCGCTGACGAACACGGTCAGCGGGCGGAACCGCTCCCATTCCTCGAACTTCAGCGGGCGGTTGTCGATGCAGGACGGCAGCCGGAAGCCGAAATCCGCCAGCACCGATTTGCGGTTGAAGTCGCCCTTGTACATCCCGCCGATCTGCGGCACGGTGACATGGCTTTCATCGACCACCAGCAGCGCGTTTTCCGGCAGATATTCGAACAAAGTCGGCGGCGGCTCGCCCGGATTGCGCCCGGACAGATAGCGCGAGTAGTTCTCGATCCCTTTGCAGGAGCCGGTGGTCTCCATCATCTCGATATCGAAGGTGGTGCGCTGGGTCAGCCGCTCGATCTCCAGCAGCTTGCCCTGGACGGTCAGTTCGGCGACGCGCTGCTTCAGCTCGATCTTGATGTCGGTGATCGCCTGCGCCAGCGTCGGGCGCGGCGTGACGTAGTGGCTGTTGGCGTAGACGGTGATGGCATCGAGCTGCGCCGTCTTCTCCCCGGTCAGCGGGTCGAATTCGTGGATCGCCTCGATCTCGTCGCCGAACAGCGAGACGCGCCAGGCGCGGTCCTCGTAGTGGCTCGGGTAGATGTCGACGATCTCGCCGCGCAGGCGGAAGGTGCCGCGGGTGAAGGCGGCGTCGTTGCGGCGGTACTGCAGGTCCACCAGCCCCTTGGCCAGCTTGTCGCGGTCGATGGCGCCGCCGACCTCCAGCTTCACCACCATCTTGGCGTAGGTCTCGACCGAGCCAATGCCGTAGATGCAGGACACCGAAGCGACGATGATGACGTCGTTGCGCTCCAGCAGCGCCTGGGTCGCGGCATGGCGCATGCGGTCGATCTGCTCGTTGATCTGCGCGTCTTTTTCTATGTACGTGTCGGTGCGCGGCACATAGGCTTCGGGCTGGTAGTAGTCATAGTAGCTGACGAAATATTCCACCGCGTTGTCGGGGAAGAAGCTCTTCATCTCGCCATAGAGCTGTGCCGCCAGCGTCTTGTTCGGCGCCAGGATCAGGGTGGGCTTCTGCACCGCCTCGATCACCTTCGCCATGGTGAAGGTCTTGCCCGAGCCGGTGACACCCAGCAGCACCTGGTCCCGCTCGCCCTGGTTCACGCCGGCCACCAGATCGCGGATCGCGGTCGGCTGGTCGCCGGCGGGCTCGTATTCCGAGACGACCTTCAGCCGCCGCGTCAGCGGCTTGGCTGGCTGCTTCTGCGGGATGAACAGCACCGGCGGCGAACGGACGAGGGTCTGGGACATGGCGAACTCCAAGGTCCGACAGAGATGGCCCCGCCCACCCCTGCCGTCGAGTGGCCGAGACCCTCAGAAATGCGGCGGCAGCTTCACGCCCGGATGCCCCTCACGACAACATATCCAGCGCCGCGCGCGCCAGCGCCTGCACGCCGAGCCCGATACAGGCCTCGTCCGGCTGGTAGTCGGAATTGTGCAGATCGTCCGCCCGCCCCGGCTGGCCGGAGCCGACCTTGAGCTGAAACGACGGCACCAGGTTGGCCATCAGCGCGAAATCCTCGCCGCCCATGACGGGATCGACCTCGTCGATCACGTCGCCGAACTGCCGGCGAACCGACGCAACGGCGCGGTCCAGCACCCCGTCGTCGTTCACCAGCACCGGCACGCCGCGCTGATAGGTGAACTCGCAGCGCACCCGCATGCTCGCCAGCATGCCATCGCACATCCGGCGGATCGCCGCCTCCGCCTGGTCGCGTGCGGCTTCGCTCAATGTGCGGACGGTGCCGCGCAGATGGCAGACGTCCGGGATGGTGTTGTACGCCGATCCGGCATGGATCGCCGAGACCGTCACCACCACCGGGTCGGTCGGGCGAACCTCGCGCGAGACCACGGTCTGCAACTGCCCGATCAGATGCACGGCGGCGATGATCGGGTCCACCGCGTATTGCGGAAACGCCGCATGGCCGGACTTGCCGTGCACCGCGATCTCGAATTTGTCCGATGCGGCCAGACTGGCCCCGCGCGCGAAGCCGAACCGGCCCACCGGAATGTCGGGATGGTTGTGCAGGGTCAGCGCCATGTCGATCTTCGGGCCGTCCATCACCCCCGCCTCGATCATCTGCCGCATGCCGCCGAGACCTTCCTCGGCCGGCTGGAACACCA
>PKWQ01000021.1 GCA_003133265.1 Acetobacteraceae bacterium | reverse complement strand
TCGATGCCCTTGTGGGTGTAGCCGAGGCGCTCTTCGAGCTTGAGCACGGTCTCGCCCACCGCTTGAAAGCGAAAGTGCCCCGGTTCGATGATGCCTGCGTGCACCGGCCCGACCGGTATTTCGTAGACGCCGCTGCCCTGGGCGAGCAGAAAGTTGTACTGATGATCGGCCGGGGTCTGCGCCTGCGGCCGGCCGGCCGCAGGGAAATTCCGGCGCAAGGGATACTCGGAATCCTTCCAGGCCTGATGGCGGGTCCAGCGGCGCGTATCCGGGTGGTCGGAGAAAACTACGCCCAACATGTCCCGGATGTGGCGCTCGGGACGGTCAGCGCCGGGATACGAAGCTGTGTGCGATGACAGGACGGGCGTGGCGCGGGGTACCGCCGTACGCGCGACCAGGTAGCCGCCGGCTTTCTCGAAACAGGCATTGATGCGAATCGACTCGCTTCCATCTTCACCCATATCCTCGCCCCAGCCCGCGACCCAGCGGCACGACCAAGCCTTGGCTTCATTGCCGAGCCGGCTCCAGTCCTCGGGTTGAACCAGGATGAGTTGCGTCGGCGCGAGCCCTGGCGACGCCTGTGCTTCGACGCGCATGCCGACGTCCGCGAGGTGGCGCAGAAACGGTGCCAGTTGGTCCTGCGGCGTCATAGCGGCGAAGCACCGGAGATGAGCACTGTGGCCTGCTCGAACCAGCGCGAGAGGAACCCGGGAATTGCCAGCCCGAGCCAAAGCACCAGAAGCAGATGTACCACCACCGGCAGCATGTTGGCCTCGACCGGCTGCTGCCCCGGCGGCGGCTCGCCGAAGACCATCCTTTGCACGTGGCGGAACAGCCCGGCGAAGGCCACGCCGAAGCCGACCAGCAGCGGAATCGTCAGCCACGGCCAGGCCTTCATGGTGGCCATCAGCAGCAGAAACTCGCTGATGAATACGCCAAAGGGCGGAAAACCGGCGATCGCCACCGTGCCGAGCAAAAGCCCCCAACCGATCGCAGGCTGGGTGCGTATGAGGCCGCGAATCTGATCGATGCGCTGCGTCCCCGCGAGCTGGCAGGCATGCCCCACAGTGATGAAGATGGCCGACTTGGTGAGCGAGTGCACAGTCATGTGCAGCAGCGCGCCATAGGTGGCGAGCGGCCCGCCCATGCCGAAGCCGAAGGTCATCAATCCCATGTGCTCGATGGAGGAGTAGCTGAACATGCGCTTGACGTCGTGCTGGCGGTGCAGGAACAGACCCGCGACCGTGAACGACAGCAATCCGAAGCCCATCATCAGGTGACCGGCAAGGTTGGTATGCAAGGAGGCATCCACCAGCATCTTGACGCGCACCAAGGCGTACAGTGCGACGTTGAGCAGCAACCCGGAGAGCACGGCGGACATCGGTGTTGGACCCTCGGAGTGGGCATCCGGCAGCCAGTTGTGCAGCGGCACCAGACCGACCTTGGTACCGTAGCCGACCAGCAGGAAGACAAAGGCGAGCGTGATCACCGCCGGGTCCAGGTTGCCGCCCGCTGTGCCGTGCAGCACGGTCCACAACAGCGTGTCGTCGCGCTCCCCACCGAGTTTGTTTTCGGCCGCGAAGTATATGAGCACGGTCCCGAACAGGGCCTGGGCGATGCCGACACCGCAAAGTATGAAATACTTCCATGCCGCCTCGATCGCCTCCGGCGTGCGGTACAGCGAGACGAGCAGTACGGTGGTGAGCGTGGCCGCCTCCATCGCCACCCACAGGATGCCGAGGTTGTTGGTCGATAGCGCGAGCAGCATCGAGAACAGGAAGCATTGGTACATCGAGTGGTACAGGCGCAGGCGCCGTTCGGTGACGCGCCCACGCTCGACTTCGTGACGCATGTAGGGGCGTGAAAAAATCGACGTGGTCAGGCCAACGAATGCGGTCAGAGCGACAAGGTAAACATTGAAGGCGTCGATGTAGAACATGCGGCCGCTGGAAAGTTGCGGCCCGTGTGCGAACACGTCGAGCGCCATGGCGAGCGAGGCGCAGAAGGTCACTACGCCGGTTGCCACATTGATCCAGCCGCCGAGCGGTCGGTGGCCGATGAAGGCGAGCAGCAAGCCTCCGAGGAGCGGCGTCAGCAATGTGACGTCGAGCAGCGTCACGAGTGATCCCCCGGAGAAGGCACGCCGGCCGCTGCCTGCTGCGGGATCGTCTCATTCGCCTCCGACAGGCGGTGTAACTGGCCCACGTCGAGCGAGCCGAACGAATCGCGCAGGTGAAAGAAGAATACGCCGAACAGGATCGCGGCGACGAGGATGTCGAAGGCCACGCCCAGTTCGACGATGAGCGGCATGCCGTAGGTTGATACCACAGCAGCAAAGAATATTCCGCTCTCCATGGACATGAAGCCGATCACCTGCGCCACGGCCGACTTGCGTGCACACATCAGCAGCATGCCGAGCAGCTCGATGGCGATACTGACGGCAATCGTATTGCGGGTCGCCAATCCCGACAGGTGCACGATCGGCTGCGCCACGTAGTAGCTGAAGATGACCAGGGCCACGCCGCCGAGCAGCATCAGCGTCGGGTGCTCGATCACCTCGGCGTCGTACTGCATGTTGAGGCGTACGCTGAGGCGGTAGAGCAGCCACGGGATCACGACCACCTTCAGGCAAAAGGTGATCGCCGCCGAAATATGGAGCTGGGGGTGGTCGGAAGCGATGGCGACCAGCACCGAGACCACCGTAAGCAACAGACCCTGCCAGGCGAAGGTGAAGATAAGCGGCATCATGCGCGCCTGCGCGAGCATGATGAACGAGGTGAACAACGCCAGGGCCGCGAACAGGATGATGGCCTGGTTATAGAGCGAAAGGCTGGCGAACTCCATCTAGCCCCCTGTCTCCAATACCACGTGCGTCAGCATGGCGAGCAAGGAGAGCATGAAGGCAAAGCCGAGAAACTGCGGCACGCGAAACAGCCGCATCTTGGCGAGCACCGTCTCCCACACCACCA
>PKWQ01000051.1 GCA_003133265.1 Acetobacteraceae bacterium | reverse complement strand
GTCGCGGCGTCGATGGCCTGATCGAGAGATTTGGGCCATGCGTCGGGGTCCATCAAGACCGACAGCGCCGCCTGCGTGGTGCCACCCGGGCTGGTGACGGCGACGCGCAGCGCGCAGGCGTCCTCGGCGCTGGCGGCCAGCAGCGCGCCGGAGCCGGAAACCGTCTGGCGCGCCAGCTTGCGGGCGAGGTCGGGCGCGATGCCCTGGGCAATCGCCGCCTGCTCCATCAGTTCGGCGAGCAGGAACACATAGGCCGGGCCGCTGCCGGAGACGGCGGTGACCGGATCGAGCAGCGCCTCGTCGTCCACCCAGGCGACGGTGCCGATCGCCTGCAACAGCGTATCGCACAGCGCGCGCTGGCCGGCATCGACGCCGGCGCCGGCGCAGGCGACGGTGATGCCCTGGCGCACCGCGGCCGGGGTGTTCGGCATGGCGCGGACGACGCTGGCGCGGTCGTCGAGCAGCGCGCGGATGCCGCCGATGGTGCGTCCGGCCATGATCGACAGGAACACCGCGCGTCCGGTGTAGGCGCGGTAGGCGGGCAGCGTGTCGCCGGCGTTCTGTGGCTTCACCGCCAGCACCACGGCGGCGGGCGAGAAGCTCACCGGAATGGCGGTGGCGGTGGCGACCACGGTCATGTCCGGCCCGGCGAAGCTGGCCGCGGCCGGGGAGGGGTCGACGGCGAACGAGGGCGACAGCCCGCGCTCGCGCCAGCCGGAGAGCAGCGCGCTGCCCATCCGGCCGCAGCCGACCAGCAGGAGCGGCGGGATCGCGGTGGCGTTCACGCCTCGCCCACGCATTCCAGCATCGCCGCCGCCAGCGCTTCGGCCGGCGGCTTGCCGCCCCAGAGCACGAACTGGAAGGCGGGGAAGAAGCGTTCGCATTCGGTGATGGCAATATCCACCATGTCCTCCAAACTCTCGGCCGATGCGCCGGGCGCGCCGCGCAGTAGCACGGAATGGCGGAACACCGGCATGCCGTCGTCGGCGTCCATGCCGAAATGCCCGATCCACAGTCGCTCGTTCGCCAGCGCCAGCAATTCATAGAGCGCCGAGCGTTGTTTCTCCGGCACCTTCAGGTCGAAGGCGCAGGTGAAGTGCATGGCGCTGATTTCGTGCGACCAGCTGAAATAGAGCCCGAAATCGCACCATTTGCCGGGCGCCTCCGCCGCCATCTCCGAATCGGAACGGCGATCGAACACCCAGTCGTTGGCGGTGACGATCTGCTCCATGATGTCGAGAGGGTTGGCTGCGGCGTCTTGGGCGATTGTCATCATGCCAGACATGCGAGGTCTCCCGAGTGGAGGAAGGCCGGGCGTGTGGGGTTCCAGCGCCGGGTGGCGCCGACTCCCAAGTCCCATGACTAGGCGTCTCTAGGCCCTGAAATCCCGGGGTTTGGGACCTAAAACCACCACAACGGCAGCCTAACGACGCGCCGCACCGCGCCGCAAGGCCGCGTACACCGGCAGCGTTCGAATTTTGCTGCGCCGCATCAGGATTGCCGACGAAAACTCCCGATTCAGTCTGGATTTTCAATCGCATCCGCCGCGCGCGGGCTTTCCAGGCTGGCAACCCGCGCTTCCAGCGCCGTCAGCCGCTCCAGCGCCTCGGCAAGCCGCGACTCGGCGGCCTCCTGCCCGGCGCGGGCGTTGGCGGCGAGTTCGGCGAGCGCCTCGACCTCGTCCCGCCGCACCACATCGAGGCGGCGCAGCGTCTCGTCGACGCGGGCACGCACGATCGCTTCCGCTTCCTCGCGCAGGCCGGTCAGCGCCGACAGCGCGCCACCGGCCACGCCGGCGAGGTCGTCGAGGATTCGTGGCCGCTCAGCCATCTCGGTTCTCCGTTCCAAAGCGCGAACCCGCTTTCGCCGCGTGTCCAGCGCCCGTATAAGCCTCCGCATGATATTGGTCACGGGCGGCGCGGGGTTCATCGGGTCCAATCTGCACGCGGCGCTCTCTGCGCGCGGGCTGGAGACGGTCATCGTCGACTGGCTGGGCAGCCAGGGCAAGTGGCGGAATCTGGCGAAGCACGCACCGACCCGGCTGCTGCCGCCGCGGGCGCTGGACGATTTCCTCGACAGCCACCCGGCGGTGGAGATGGTGTTCCACCTCGGTGCCATCAGCGCCACCACCGCGACCGACGCCGACGCGACCTGGGCCACCAATACCGAACTGAGCCTCAAGCTGTGGCAATGGTGTGCCGCGCGGCGGGTGCGCTTCGTCTATGCGTCCTCGGCCGCCACCTATGGCGATGGTTCGCAGGGGTTCGACGATGACGGGGCGATCGCGCATCTGGAGCGGCTGCGGCCGCTGAACCTGTATGGCTGGACCAAGCACGCCTTCGACCTGAACGTCGCGCGCATGCTGGCCGCCGGTCAGCCGCATCCGCCGCAATGGGCGGGGCTGAAGTTCTTCAACGTCTATGGGCCGAACGAGTACCACAAGGGCGCGATGGTCTCGGTGGTGAAGGTCAAGCACGACGAGATCGCCGCTGGCGGTCCAGCGCGGCTGTTCCGCTCCGATGTGCCGGGGCTGGCCGACGGCGAGCAGCGGCGGGACTTCATCTGGGTCGGCGACGTGGTGGACGTGCTGCTGTGGCTGCTGGATACGCCGGGCGCCAACGGCCTGTTCAATGTCGGCACCGGCCGGGCGCGGACCTATCTCGATCTGGCGCATGCGGTGTGCGACGCGGCGGGCCGGCCGCGCGCGGTGGAGTTCATTGATATGCCCGAGACCCTGCGCGGCCAGTACCAGTCCTTCACCGAGGCGAGCCCGGCGCGGCTGCGCGCCGCCGGCTACGCGGGCCAGTTCACGCCGCTGGAAGAAGGCACCCGCCGCTACGTCCAGGATTTCCTGGCCCAACCAGACCCCTATCGATGATCCCGGTCCTGTTCTTTCCGGCCTTCGACCCAGTGGTGGTCCAGCTCGGGCCGTTCGCCATCCGCTGGTATGCGCTGGCCTACATCGTCGGGCTGCTGCTGGGCTGGCGGCTGATGCGCCGGCTGGTGGGGCTGCCCCCGGTCGTGGCGAGCCAGTTGCAGACCGACGATTTCCTGTCCTGGGCCACGCTCGGCGTCGTGCTCGGCGGGCGGCTGGGCTACGTGCTGTTCTATCAGCCGGGCTTCTACCTCGCGCACCCGCTGAAGGCGCTGGAAGTGTGGCAGGGCGGCATGAGCTTCCATGGCGGGGCGCTGGGCGTGGCCGTCGCCGCGATCTGGTTCTGCCGCAAGAATGCCATCCCGCTGTTCGGCTTCGCCGACCGTCTGGCGGTGGTGACGCCGATCGGGCTGTGTCTGGGGCGGATCGCCAACTTCATCAACGGCGAGCTGTGGGGGCGCGAGGCGCCGGCCGACCTGCCCTGGGCGATGATCTTCCCCACCGGCGGCCCGGTGCCGCGCCATCCCAGCCAACTCTATCAGGCGCTGCTGGAAGGCGTGCTGCTGTTCGTCGTCATGTTCGCGCTCTCTCGCCGCGAGGCGATCCGCGCCCGGTTCGGCACGCTGACCGGGGTGTTCCTGGTCGGCTACGGCCTGGCGCGCATCGTCGGCGAGTTGTTCCGCCAGCCCGACGCGTTCCTGGGCTTCCTGTTCGCCGGCGCGACGATGGGTCAGCTCTTATCCCTGCCCATGCTCTTGGCCGGGCTGTTCCTGATCCTGCGCGCCAAGAAGGCGGCATGAGCGAGCCGGAGCGTCTCGACCATTTCATGGCCCGCGCCAACGCCGTCTATTACGCGACGCGCGACCCGTTCGCCGACTTCACCACCGCCCCGGAGATCGCCCAGGCGTTCGGCGAGGTGCTGGGGGCGTGGGCGGCGGTGACCTGGCAACTGCTCGGCCGGCCCGATCCGGTGGTGCTGGCCGAGGCCGGGCCGGGGCGCGGCACGCTGATGGCGGACGCGCTGCGCGCCATCGCCCGCGTGGCGCCGGAGTTCCATGCCGCACTCCGGCTGCATCTGATCGAGACCTCGCCGCGTCTGCGCGCGGTGCAGGCGGAGCGGCTGGCTGGCGCGATCTGGCACGACAGCCTGGAGACGCTGCCGGACGCGCCGCTGCTGCTGCTGGCCAACGAGTTCCTGGACGCGCTGCCGATCCGCCAGTTCGTCCGTCGCGGCGCCGGCTGGACCGAGCGGTTCGTCGGCCCCGACGGCTTTTGCGAACTGCCGGCCGATCCTCCTGGTCGCGATGCGGCCGACGGCGAAATGGTCGAGGTCTGCGAACCGGCCCTGGACATCGCGTCGGCACTCGGCGCGCGCTTCGCGGCCCGGCCGGGCGCTGCCCTGTTCCTGGATTACGGCCCGGAGCACAGCGCGCCCGGCGATAGTCTGCAAGCACTCAGCGAGGGACGGATGGTCGATGCCCTGGTTCCGCCGGGAACGGCCGACCTGACGGCGCATGTCGATTTCGCCGCCATCGCCGCGGCGGCGCGCGCCAAGGGGGCGGCGGCGCATGGGCCGATCCCGCAAGGCATCTTCCTGGCGCGCCTGGGGCTGTTCCAGCGCACCGACCGGCTGGCGCGCGACCAGCCGCCGGCGCGCGCGCTGGCGCTGATCGAGGCGGCGCGGCGGCTCGCCGAGCCCGACCGGATGGGGCGGCTGTTCAAGGCGCTGGCGCTTTGCCACCCTGGCTGCCCAATCCCTCCCGGATTCGAACAGTGACCCCATGACCGACCGCGCCGAATCCCTGGTCTCCGCCGCCCTGCTGGCACCGCACGGGTTCTTCACCCGCCGTGGCGGCGTCTCCGCCGGTCCGTTCGCCAGCCTGAATTGCAGCCTGTCGGGCCAGGATTCGCGCGACGCCGTGCTGGAAAACCGTGCCCGCGCCGCGCGCGCCATCGGCGCCGACCCGGACGGGCTGGTCGGGCTGACCCAGGTGCATGGCGCGGACGTGGTGCATGTCACCGACCCCTGGCCGCCGGGCGCGGGGGGGCGGGCGGATGCGATGGTCAGCGACCGCGCGGGCGTAGCACTTGGCATCGTCACCGCCGATTGCGCGCCGGTGCTGTTCGCCGACCTCTCGGCCGGGGTTATCGGCGCGGCGCATGCCGGCTGGCGCGGCGCGGTGGCCGGCGTGCTGGAGGCGACCATCGTTGCGATGGAGGCGCTCGGGGCCGCGCGCAGACGCATCGCCGCCGCGATCGGCCCGTGCATCCGCCAGCCCTCCTACGAGGTCGCCGCCGACCTGCGCGATGCCGTGCTGGCGGCGGATGCGGCCAACGACCGGTTCTTCGCCCCCGGCGACCGCGCGGCGCGCTGGCAGTTCGATCTGTCCGGCTACTGCGCCGCCCGGTTGACCGTCGCCGGGGTCGGCATGCTCGATGTGCTGGACGCCGACACGCTGGGCGACGAGGCGCGTTTCTTCAGCCATCGCCGCCGCACCCTCTCTGGCGGCGGGCCGATCGGCCACCAGAT
>PKWQ01000170.1 GCA_003133265.1 Acetobacteraceae bacterium | reverse complement strand
CGAAGTGCTGAGGGTATGGTGGCCAAACTGCGAGTGCCATGGCGAAGAGGACCTTGACGCCAACTCGCGATGGTCGGCGCGTTTGTAACGTTAACGGAAATTGGCTATTCCCTTTCGGGTCTTGTTGCCGCCGCGAAGATCGCACACCGTGCCCGAACGGCCGCACGCACTTTGGGGGCAATGACCGAGGCGACGGCCCAAGAAAGAAGCCCTGCCATGTCCGCTCCACCCCTCAGGCTCCTGACGGCCGCACCGCCGCAACTATTTTTCACCGGGAAAGGTGGGGTCGGGAAGACATCGTTGGCCTGCGCCACCGCGATCACCCTGGCTGATGCGAGAAAGCGGGTGTTGCTGGTCAGCACCGATCCGGCGTCGAACCTGGACGAGATGTTCGGCCAGCCGCTCATCGATACCCCACGGCCGATCCAAGGCGTGCCGGGCCTCTCGGCGATGAACATCGACCCTGACGCCGCTGCCGAGGCCTATCGCGCCCGCGTGCTGGCGCAACTTGACCCTGATATGACCGAGGCGGAGCGCGCCACGGTGCGCGAGCAACTCGCCGGCGCCTGCACCACCGAGATCGCCGCGTTCGACGAATTCGCGGGCCTGCTGGCCGGCGGGGCGGAGGGCTTCGACCATGTGATCTTCGACACCGCGCCGACGGGCCACACGCTTAGGCTGCTCAGCCTGCCCAAGGCATGGTCCGGCTTCCTCGCCGGCAACGACCGCGGCGCCTCCTGCCTCGGCCCCCATTCCGGACTGAAGATGCAGGAGAGCCGCTTCAACGCGGCACTGAAGGCGTTGAGCGACCCGGCGATGACCGCGATCATCCTGGTCACCCGCCCGGAACGGTCGGCGCTCCTCGAGGCGGCGCGCATGGCGGGCGAGTTGTCCGCGCTTGGTCTGCGCAACCAGCACCTTGTCGTGAACGGCATCTTCCACGCCAGCCTTCGGGAGGACCCGCTCGCGGCCTCTTTCGAGGCGCTCGGCCGGGACGCCCTGGCGGCGATGCCGGAAGCGCTGCGTGCCCTGCCGAGCGATGAGGTGCCACTACGGGGGTTCGACATGGTCGGACTCCCGGCCCTGCGCGCGTTGTTGCAGCCTGACGCGGCGCCCGCATCCCCTGCCATCTTGGGGCCGTCATCACCGCCGGAGCTGCCTGGCCTCAATCGTCTCGTCGACGAACTCGCCGCGAAGGGCAGCGGTCTCGTGATGGTCATGGGCAAGGGTGGGGTCGGAAAGACCACGGTGGCGGCGGCCTGCGCCATCGGTTTGGTTGGGCGTGGCCTACAAGTGCATCTCAGCACCACGGACCCGGCAGCGCACCTCGTGATGACGCTCGCCGGAGATGCGCTGCCAGGACTGCGGGTGGACCGCATTGACCCGAAGGTCGAGACCGAGCGCTATGTCGAGCGGATCATGACCACGCGCGGCCGCGACCTGGACGAGCAAGGCGCAGCCCTGCTGCGGGAGGACTTGCGCTCGCCCTGCACCGAGGAAGTGGCGGTGTTCCACGCCTTCTCACGCATCGTGGCCGAGGCGCGCAGCGCGTCTTCCTCCTGCNNGTGGCCGAGGCGCGCAGCGCGTTCGTGGTGCTCGATACCGCGCCCACCGGCCACACGCTGCTGCTCATGGATGCAACTGGCGCCTATCACCGTCAGATGGTGCGCGATCTGGAACCGCGCTTCCCGGGCACGGGCGGTATGGTGACACCGCTGATGCGGCTGCAGGACCCGGACTACACGCGTGTTGTTCTGGTCGCGCTGCCAGAGACGACGCCAGTGTCGGAGGCCGCTGCGCTGCAGGAAGATCTGAGGCGCGCGCATATCGAGCCCTGGGCCTGGGTTGTGAACCGCAGCCTGCTCGCGGCCGGCACGCGAGATCCGCTCCTGCGGCAGCGCCTGGAAGGCGAACGACGGCAGATCGACCGGGTGTGCGGGACCTTGGCGCAGCGCGTCTTCCTCCTGCNNTGATTCTATGCAATCCGTACCAGCAACTCACCGCAAAGCTGCCCCGGGCCGATGAAAAGCCAGCCACTCACGGCGCGGCCCGGCGCAAGCGTCGGAACGGGGCCGACCGCCTGTCCGCAGTCGCCCCCAACGCGATCCCCAACGTGGTCAGCGGGAGCCGCCGCCTATCCCAGATTCGTAGTTTGAGGAGTGGGTGTGAATAAGCGCGTCCATGACGGACCCTATTAAATTCAGAAAATTCAATCGGTTATCGTGCCGGTCAGCGTCGGGACCCCGCGCTGTTTCACACTCGGAGCCCTCGCTCCACTTCCGGTGCAGGATGACCGCCAGCTTGTGCGCGACCCCGACCCGCGCCCTCGCCATGCCACGCCGTTTGGCGACCTGCATGCCCCAGGCCCGCAGCGCGGACCATTTGGTGCTGCGGGTCAGCAGCGAATGGGCCGCGTCGCAGAGTTGCCTAGCCAGCCTTGACCAACGGGCACCCACCCTCGCCGAGCGGCCGGAACGCCTCGCCGGGTGGCACGCTGGCCAGCAGCTTGTAGTAGTCCCAGGGTTTGGTGCTGGCGCCCGGGGCCTTCACCTCGAACAGGTAGCCCATCTGCTCCACCCGTCCGTCCACGCGGATGGTCGCGTGGCCGATCACGTCGTCGTCGATCGGAGTCTGCTTCATGCGCGCCACCGTCGCACCTCCGGACTGCTTCGCCGCCGCCACCCCCATCGCGGCGGCCGCCTTCAGATAATGCAGCACCGACGCGTAGCACGCCGCCTGCGAGGCGTTCGGCATCACCCCGCCCGTCGCCTTGGCGACCCGGCTGGCGAAGGCGCGCGTGCGGTCATTCATGTCCCAGTAGAAGGTCTCGGCGAGCACCAGCCCCTGTGCCGCCTGCAGGCCCAGGGCGTGGATGTCGTTGAGCTGCAGCAGCAGCCCGGCCATCTTCATGCCGCCTTGCACCAGACCGAATTCCGCCGCCTGCTTGATGCAGTTGACAGTGTCGGTGCCGGCATTGGCGAAGCCCACCACCTTCGCCCCGGAGGTCCGCGCCTGCAGCAGGGCCGAGGAGAAATCGCTGCTGGGGAAGGGCATCTTCACCTCACCCAGCACCTTGCCGCCGTTCTCGGTCACGAAGCGCGCGGTGTCGGCCTCGAGCGCGTGGCCGAAGGCGTAGTCGGCGGTAATGAAGAACCAAGTGTCGCCGCCCGCCTTCACCGTCGCACCACCGACGGTCTTGGCGAGCATGTAGGTGTCATAGGCCCAGTGTATCGTGTTGGGACTGCACTGCGCGCCGGTCAGCGCCGTGGTGCCGGAGTTGCAGGGCATCGCCACCTTGTCCTTCTCCCGCGCCAGACCGGCGATCGCCAGCGCGATAGCGGAGTTCTGGAAATCCATCGCCACGTCGACCCCGTCGCGATCGAACCATTGCCGCGCGATGCCGAGCGCCACGTCGGGCTTGCCCTGATGGTCGGCAACCAGGATCTCGGCATTGAGGCCATGCGAGGCAGCGGCTTCGGCCACCGCCTGCCTGGCGCACTCCACCGAAATCGGCCCGCCATTGCCGCGATAGGCGCCGGACTGGTCGTTGAGCACGCCGATGCGCAAGGTCGGCGTGGTCTGCGCGCGGCCCGGCCGGCCGGGCAGCAAGGCTGCCCCGGCGAGCGAAGTGGCGCCGGTGAGCAGGGATCTCTTGGTGATCATGGACGGTATACTCCCTTTGGTTGTTGTTTCAGCAGGCCCGCGTCGCTGCTGCATGCAGACCGCTGCTAGCCGAGTTGGGGCTGGCTAAGGCTTTGCCGAACGGGTTGCGGACGAGGAACCTAGAACGACGAGCAAAGACAGCGCCCGTTGTCCGTGCCCGATTCATTTGAAGCGATTCAGCCACGTGGAGAACTGTACCGGTAGCACATCCTGGGGCCGGGGCCGGCCGAGCGCCTGGGCAGCGTGATAGGGCCAATGGGGATCAGCGAGGAGTGCCTTGGCGATCATCACGAGGTCGACCATCCCATCACGGACGAGCGAGTCCGCAAAGAGCGGATCACGAATGTTCCAGCTCGTGGCCGCGAGGATGCCGACCTCGGCCTTGATGCGCCGGGCAATGGGGGCGAGGAAACCGGGCTCCTTCCACGGCACGCCGCTGACGTCTGGCGTGTTGAAGCCCATGCTGATGTCGATGAGGTCGAGGCCATCCTGCGCGAGGCGCCGCACGAGGGCGATGGAGTCCTCGATAGGCTGCTCACCCGCGTGATAGTCGATGGCCCCGAGACGTACCGTGAGCGGCAGGCGCTCGGGCCAGACCGCGCGCACCGCCTCGAAAGTCTCGACGAGAAAGCGGGCGCGGTTCTCGAAGCTGCCGCCGTAGGCGTCAGTGCGCTGGTTCGCGAGTGGCGAGAAGAAGCTCTGGCCGAGATAGCCGTGGGCGAAATGCAATTCCAGCCATTGAAACCCCGCCGCGAGCGCGCGCTGGGCGGCGGCGGCGAAATCCGCCTGAACGCGGCGGATATCGTCCAGCGTCA
>PKWQ01000084.1:8968-9093 GCA_003133265.1 Acetobacteraceae bacterium | reverse complement strand
GCATGCCGGATTATCGTCGCAATCGCGTGCCCGGAGGAACCTACTTCTTCACGGTCAATCTGCTCGACCGGAGCAGCGGGCTTCTGGTGACGAACATCGATGCGCTGCGGCAGGCCGTGCGGGAT
>PKWQ01000084.1:0-8961 GCA_003133265.1 Acetobacteraceae bacterium | reverse complement strand
TCCGGGCGATGGCGGGCACTGAAGAAATCGTTCTCAAAGGCGATTGCACCGACCGAGCCTCGCTCGCCGGTCCGGCAGCGCAAGGGGGAGCGCGGGATTTGGCAGCGACGGTTCTGGGAGCACACGATCCGCGATGACGCCGATTATGCGAACCACATGGATTATGTACACTTCAACCCGGTGAAGCATGGGTTTGTCGAACGCGCCGGGGATTGGCCGTTTTCGTCGTTCCACCGCTCCGTGGCGAACGGGTTTTATCCCGCCGATTGGAACGCCGGCACGACCGAGCCAGTCGATCGGGGTGAGCGATGATGGGGCCTCGTGGCGGCGGATGGCGCAAGGGCTTATCCGCCCGCGTGCTACCTGTGCGCCGCGACACAGTTCGGAGGATTGGGTGAAAGCGATTTTGTTGGCTTTGCTACTGGTGCCAATGACGGCGTGGGCAGATCAAGCCGAAGACGCCAACGTCACTCTCGCCATGTGCAAGATTGAGTCTCTGCAAATCAGCGAACCTCTGGCGCTGCAATATGTCCGCCTGTGCATGGACGCCAAGCATTATGACTTCACGCCCATGCCAGAAGGTTGCCATGTGTACGGACAGGCAGTTGGTTCGACCGGCGGCTATACCGATAAACGCAGCGCCGTGAACGACACAACGGTAGAATGCTTTCGAAAACGGACGAACTAGCCCGTCTTATTCACTGGTCTGATGCCCGGCTAGCCACGTAAGCTGCGGGCGCAATTATGCAATGCGCCTTTTTCATCGCGAGTTCGGCTGTTCTTGTTGGGCGTGAGGGTTGCTGGGAGCGGTTTCGTTCGGGGGCATTCGCCCCGGCTGTCACGGCCCGGCGGGCTGTAATTTGCACGCGATATCACGGAACAATCCGGCTTGTGGGCATGCGGCAGCGAAGGCCATGCGGATGCGTGTTGCAGCGCGTAGGGCGGATAAGCGCAGCGCCATCCGCCACTATGGCCGTCCACCGCCTGTGGCGGATGGCGCTGCGCTTATCCGCCCTACATTCGTTGCGCCGCCCGCACTCCCCCCGCCCCACCCCAAGGCCCGCCCCCGCCGCGACCCAGGGGGCCAACCGGGGGCGGTTAACCAAACCCCGTCCGCCGTGTAGGTTGGCCGGATGATCTGGCGCATTTCTGGACGGAACCGAGAAACATGATAGCAACCGAGCCGGCGATGACGGACGCGGGACGTGACTTCATCCGCGACATCATCCAGGCGGATATCGAGCAAAAACGCTGCGCCGGGGTGGTCACTCGCTTCCCGCCGGAGCCGAACGGCTATCTGCATATCGGGCACGCCAAGTCGATCTGCCTCAATTTCGGCGTGGCGGCGGAATTCGGCGGGCGCTGCCATCTGCGCTTCGACGACACCAACCCGACCCGGGAAGAGCAGGAATTCATCGACGCCATCAAGCGCGACCTCCGCTGGCTGGGCTTCGACTGGGGCGAGCACCTGTACCACGCCTCCGACTATTTCGAGCAGCTCTACACCTGGGCCGAGCACCTGATCCGCGCCGGCAACGCCTACGTGGACGACACGCCGCCCGAGGAGATGCGGGCGCAGCGCGGCACGCTGACCGAACCGGGGCGGAACAGCCCGTACCGCACCCGCTCGGTGGCGGAAAATCTCGACCTGTTCGCCCGCATGCGCGCCGGGGAGTTCCCGAACGGGGCGCGGGTGCTGCGCGCGAAGATCGACATGGCCGCCGGCAACATGAACCTGCGCGACCCCGTGCTGTACCGCATCATGCACGCCGAGCATCCGCGCACCGGCACCGCCTGGAGCATCTATCCCACCTACGATTTCGCGCACGGCCAGTCCGACGCCATCGAGGGGATCACGCATTCCATCTGCACCCTGGAATTCGAGGATCACCGCCCGCTGTATGACTGGCTGCTGGACCATCTGCCGGTGCCCTCGCGGCCCCGGCAGTACGAGTTCGCCCGGCTGAACATCGGCTACACCGTGCTGTCCAAGCGCGTGCTGACCGAGCTGGTGCGCCAGGGCCACGTCAACGGCTGGGACGATCCGCGCATGCCCACGCTGGCGGGCCTGCGCCGGCGCGGCGTGCCGCCGGCAGCGGTGCGCGAATTCATCCGCCGCGTCGGCGTCGCGCGGGCCTACAGCATCGTCGATATGGCGATGTTCGAGCACACCATCCGCGAGGAACTGAACCGCACCGCGCCGCGCCGCATGGCGGTCTTGCGCCCGCTGAAGCTGGTGATCGAGAACTACCCCGAAGGCCAGACCGAGACGCTGGAGGCGATCAACCACCCCGACGATCCCGCCGCCGGCACCCGGCCGATCACCTTCGGGCGCGAGCTGTATGTCGAGCGGGAGGACTTCATGGAAGACCCGCCGAAGAAGTTCTACCGCCTGTCGCCCGGGCGCGAGGTGCGGCTGCGCTACGGCTATTTCGTCACCTGCCAGAGCGTGGTGAAGGATGAAGCCGGCGAGGTGACGGAGTTGCGCTGCACCTACGACCCCGCCAGCCGCGGCGGCAATTCGCCGGACGGGCGGAAGGTGCAGGCGACCCTGCACTGGGTGGCGGCGGCGGACGCAAGGCCGGCGGAAATCCGGCTCTACAATCATCTGTTCATCCGCCCCGATCCGGGCGCGGACGGCGACGTGATGGCCGACCTGAACCCGGAATCGCAGGAAATACTGCGCGGCTGCCTGGCGGAGCCAACGCTGGCCGCCGAGCCGGCCGGCGAGCCGGTGCAGTTCGAGCGGCAGGGCTATTTCTGTGCCGACCCCGACAGCACGCCGGACGCGCTGGTGTTCAACCGCACGGTCGGACTGCGCGATACCTGGGCGAAAATGCAGGCCGGCGGCGGGCGGGGCTAGACGGTCCAACCCGGCCCAGCGTTTCCCGACCGCGCACCAGCCCGCGCTTACTTGTCGGCGGGATTGATCCGGTGCCAGGTGTCGCTCAGGTTCTGCGAGGCCTTCTCGAAACCAAGCTTGGCGCTTTCCCAGCCTCTGGCGCTGGCGTTTTCCAGTTTATGCGCTGCGTCTTCGGCCTTCCTCCGGGCGATATCCAGGTCTTTCTTGGCGGCATCTCCGGCCTTCTTGCCGAAATCCTGGGCTTTCCGGTTCCACTCCCACATTTCGTCCTTGGCCCGCTGCACATACGTGCCCCTGTCCGTGGTGGCATCGTTGTCCGCGATCAGTCGGACCTGGGCATCAAGGGCGGGCGGCGTGGCCGGCCGGGCGGCGGCAGGCAACGCGGCGGTCAGCAGACACGAACCGATGACAGCCGAAACGATGAAGGTTTTCATGCATATCTCCGTTGAGCAGCCATTTAGGCCGAGAACTGTTCCCGGCGCTGCCTCAGCCCGCCAGCGCGGCCTCGCGGATCGGGCCGACGGCATCCGGGTTCTCCAGCGCCGACAGGTCGCCGGGGTCCTGATTAGCGTACACCCGGCGGATCACGCGCCGCATCACCTTCATGCTGCGGGTGCGCGGCAGTTGCGCCACCAGATGAACCCGGCTGGGCTGGAACGGTTTGCCCAGCCGCTCCGCGACGGCGGCGATGACCATCCGTTCCAGCGTGGCGGCGGGGATGGCCGCCGTGGCGCTGGGGACGACGAACACCACCAGCCGCTGTCCCTTGACCGGGTCTTCCACGCCGATCGCCGCGGCTTCGCTGACTTCAGGCAGTTCCAGCAAGACGTCCTCGATCTCCGCCGGGCCGACGCGCTTGCCAGCCACCTTCAGCGTGTCGTCGGAACGGCCGAGCAGGAACATGACATCCTCGCCGGTGCGGATCGCCAGGTCGCCATGCGTCCATACACCGGGCGTCTGCTGCCAATAGGATTCCAGATAGCGTTCGCGGTCGTTCCAGAACGACTGCGTCATGCCGACGAACGGCTTCAGCACCGACAATTCGCCGATCTGGTCGCGGACCGGATGGCCGGCTTCGTCCAGCACGTCCACCTCCACCGCCGGCGAGATCGCATTGAACGCGGCCGCCACGATCGGGCGCACCACGACATTGCCGAGCAGCGCGCCGGAGACCTCGGTGCCGCCGGTGTAGTTGATCACCGGACAGATGCCGCGCCCGATGTTGCGCTGGTACCAGACCATGTGCTCGGGGTCGATCACCTCGCCGGCGCTGATCAGCAGGCGCAGGCTGTCGCGGTTGCCGGCCATCGCCAGTGCTGGGTTGGCGGCGAAGCCACGGATCAGCGTCGGCGAGGCGCCGAGATGCGTCACCCGATGCGCCTCGACGATGCGCGACATCCGCGACCAGTCGGGAAAGTCGGGCGCGCCGTCATAGGTCACCAGGGTCGCGCCGCGCATCAGCGCGGAGCACATCGTCAGCGCCCCCGCGACCCAGCCGAGATCGGCCGGAAAGAAGAACACGTCGCCGCTGCCGACATCGAAATGCACCGCGGAATCATGGGCGATCTTCAGCGGGAAGCCGCCGTGGGTATGCACCGCCCCCTTCGGCTTGCCGGTGGTGCCCGAGGTGTAGATCACCATCATCGGATCGTTGGCGTCCATGCGCGAAGCGGCACCGCCGGCCGGATGGCTGGCCACATCGTGCCAGGCGATCGCGTCTTGAATAGGCGAGGCTTCGCCTTTCGCCTGCTTGACGATGATGTGCCGAAGCTCCGGCAATTCGCCCCGCACCGCCTGCACCGTCGATGAGATTTCCACCCAGCGGCCGCGCCGGTGAAAGCCGGTGGTGGTGATCAGGGCACGCGCGCCCGACCCCGAGAGCCGCGAGAGGATCGCCTCCGCGCCGAAGCCGCTGAACAACGGTGCCGCGATCGCGCCGATATGGGAGATGGCGAGGAACGAGACCACCGCCTCGACCCCCATTTCCAGCAGCAGCCCCACCCGGTCTCCACGCTTGATCCCAAGCGCCAGAAGGCCCGCCGCGAACTGCCCGACCCGCGTGCGCAGATCGCCGTAGCTGATCTTCTCGACATTGCCGGATTCGGTTTCGGCGATCACCGCCATCCGATCGGGCGGATAGCCGGACTCGAAGATGGTATCGATCCAGTTCAACTCCCCGCCCACGAACCATTTGGGAAACGGAGCGCCTTCGGACAGGTCCACATAGTCCTGGTACGGTTTGGACCAGCGGATCGGCAGCGCCGACATCATGTACCGCCAATAGCGGTCCGGATGCTCGACGGAAAACGCCCGCAACTGGTCGAACCCGTCCAGGCCCAGCCCGGCGGCCAGGCGCGTGACCTGCGCCTTCTCGATCGTTTCCGGCGTGGGATACCAGAACGCGGTCGGCTGCTGATCCATTGCGGACATATCCTCCAACGCAGGGCACTTTGGCGCCCGTTTGATCACTATTCAACATGTAGCATATGCTCACAGATGGCGAATAGGCTCCTCTGATACCATCGCTATGTCGGCGCCGGGGGCAACCCGTCCGGCGCGTAACGAAGAAAAGGAATAAGGGAAATGTCAGCACAAGCGAGCCGTTACGGCCATTACACGCGGCTGAAATTCGACAAGCCGCATCCCAAGGTCATCCGCATCACCATGGACAACGGCAAGATGAACACCGCCGATGCGGCGATGCATTCCGAGCTGGTGTCGGTGTGGCGTGACGTGGACGCCGATCCGGAGGTGAATGCCGTCGTGATAACCGGCGCCGGTCGGATGTTCTCGGCCGGCGGCGACTTTTCCATGGTCCAGGCGCAGATCGACGATTTCGCCACCCGCGCCCGCGGCTGGAAGGAAGCGCGCGACATCGTCTACAACCTCATCAACTGCTCCAAGCCGGTGGTCAGCGCGATGCGCGGCGTGGCCGTCGGTGCCGGGCTGGTGTGCGGGATCCTGGCCGACGTCTCCATCGCGACCAAGGATTGCCGGATACTGGACGGCCACACCCGTCTCGGCGTCGCCGCCGGCGATCACGCCGCGATCATCTGGCCGCTGCTCTGCGGCATGGCGAAGGCCAAATATTACCTGCTGACCTGCGACACCCTGCTCGGGGCGGAGGCGGAGCGGATCGGGTTGATCACCGAGGCGGTGGAGGACGACGCGCTGGATGCCAGAGCGGTGGCGATTGCCGCCCGGCTGGCCGAAGGGGCGCAGACCGCGATCAAATGGACCAAATACTCCCTCAATAACTGGCTGCGTCAGGCCGGTCCGTTGTTCGACGCCTCGCTCGCCATGGAGTTCCTGGGGTTCGACGGCCCCGAGGTGAAGGAAGGGCTGGCGTCGCACCTGGAGAAGCGCAAGCCGGCATTCCCGCCAAACTCGCCATTCTAACCGGCCGGGGCGGGCACGCGCCGCCAGGGCGCGCTCAGTCGGGCGCGCCCTGGCTGCGCACCTTCACGCCGGCCCAGTCTTCCAGCATCTGGATCATCGTGGTCATGTCGTCGGACTTGCGGCCCTGGGTGACCGCGAAGCGCCAGAGCCGCGCCGCCTGCTCCAGCGTCCACATCGGCACCGCCAGCGACGCCGCTTCCGCGAGGCCGAGCGTCACGTCCTTGTCCATCACCGCGATCGTGGCACCGAAGTCGAAACTGCCCGGCAGAATGGCGCGCGGCACTATGTCAGTGGTGACCAGGCTGCGCCCGGTGCTGGCGTTCAGCACATCGACCATCGTCGACGGGTCCAGCCCGCCCTTGGCGCCGAGCACCAGCGCCTCGAACGTCGAGGCCATGTTGGCGGCGACGACAAGATTATTCACCAGCTTCATCATCTGGCCGAGCCCCGGACGATCGCCCAGCGTGTAGACGGTTCGCCCGATGCGCCGAAGTGCCGCGTCGGCCACCGCCAACGCCTCGGGCGCGCCCGCGGCCATGACGGCGAGCGTGCCGGCCCGCGCACCCGGCGGGCCGCCGCTGATTGGCGCATCGACCGTGGCAATGCCGTGCCGGGCGAGCCCGTCGGCGATCCGCCCGATGGCCGCGGTGCCGATGGTCGACATCTCGACATGGACGCGGATCGCCTTGCCGGACGCCACCCCGTTGGCGCCGAGCGCCACATCTTCGCTGACCCGTGGACTGGGCAGGCAGGCGAACACCAGGGTCGCGACATCGGCCACGGCAGCCGGGCTGGCATGACCGACCGCGCCTGCATCGGTCAACCGCCGCGCGGCGGTCTCCGACGGGTCGAATACGTGCAGCGTCACCTCGGGCCCGAGCAGGCGTTGCGCCATTGGCGCGCCCATCTGGCCCAGTCCGATGAAGCCGATCTGTGTGGGTTCGCTCATTGCGGTCCTGCCTCCCTCGGCGACGGGCCGGCCCGTCGCGGTGAATTGGCCCGGCGGCCCGTCATTCCCGGCACGCGACCCGCGGCAGGGCGCCGTGGATTTTTTCGGGGAACTGCGCCGGAGGCTATTGGTCAGACGCAGGAAACGCAATCGCCGTCGGGCGAGCAACGATCCGGTTCCCAGCACGATGTCGGCGCGATCGTCAATGCGGGAAAATCCCGACACTTGCGGGTCGCCGATCGTGCAAACTACAATGTTGTATTCTTACCATTTTTGGATTTTGCCCCCATGTCCCAAGCCTTGATCGCCGAGCTTGCACCGCGCGGCGTGCTGCGCGCGGGGATTAACATGAGCAATTTCCTGCTGGTCACCGGTACCGGCCCGACGGGCGATCCCGAAGGCGTGGCGCCCGACATGGCCCGGGAAATCGCCGCGCGTCTGGGCGTGCCGGTGGCGTACGTGCCGTTCGCCCGGCCGGGCGAGTTGGCGGATGCAGTCGACAGCGACGTCTGGGACATCGGCCTGATCGGCGCGGAGCCGGCGCGCGCGGAGAAGATCGCCTTCACCGCCGCGTATGTGGAGATCGAGGCGACCTATCTTGTACCCGCCGGCTCGCCGCTGACGACCATCGCGGAGGTCGACCGCCCCGGCGTGCGCATCGCCGTGACGGCCAGGAGCGCCTACGACCTCTGGCTGGCCCGCAACATCGCGCACGCCGAACTGCTGCGCTCCGACAGCCTCGACGGGGCGTTCGAGCGGTTCGTCGATGAAAAGCTGGATGCGCTGGCCGGGCTCCGGCCGCGCCTGTTGTCGGATGCAAGCAAATTGCCGGGCGCACGGATTCTGGACGGACAGTTCACCGCCGTGCAGCAGGCGGTCGGCACGCCCCGGGGGAACATTGCAGGCGCTGCATTCCTGCGCTCCTTCGTCGAGGAGGCGAAGGCGTCCGGGCTCGTCGCACGCCTGATAGAGCGCCACCACGTACACGGCCTGTCGGTCGCGCCGCCGGGCTAGGCAGACATATCAACCGTTGCCGAACTGCAATTCGGCGGCGGGGCCGGGCGCGTCAGGCTGCCTTTTTTCTTTTTGACGACCGGGAAGCCGCCACGCTCTTCGGGTCGGCGGAGGCTTGCGGCGGCGTGGCAATTCCGCGCTTCGTGCCCAAGCCGATCTGCTTCGCCAGCACGGAGCGACGCTCGGCATAGTTCGGGCTCGTCATCGGGTAATCGTTCGGCAGCCCCCATTTCTGGCGATACTGCTCCGGCGTCATGTTATAGGCCGTCTTCAGATGCCGCTTGAGCATCTTCATCTTTTTTCCATCTTCCAGGCAGACGAGGTAATCGGCTTTCACCGACTGTTTCACCGGAACAGCCGGGACAAGCTTTTCCGGTTCCGCCACCTCTTTCCCAAGACCATTGAGGGTCCGATAGACCTGCTGGATCAGAGCCGGCAGAAAATCGGCCGGAACACTATTCTTTTTGACATGCGCGGATACGATCTGCGCGGTCAGGTCCAGTATCTCGGTAGAGTTCGGAATGGCCATATCTTTCTCACAGGGTTGTCTGATTGAAGGAATGCGGGGGAATTAAGAGCACAATACAATACATCTCCTGGAATTTATAGGGGCAATTTCCCCTGGCTTCATTCAACATTGCCGTCCTGCGGTTGCTTTGTCGTGCATCGACGCGCGCCCACGCGGTATCCCGCGATCATTTGGCGCAGCGCTTGTGTTCATGGCATGGAAGGCCTA
>PKWQ01000444.1 GCA_003133265.1 Acetobacteraceae bacterium | reverse complement strand
GCCCGCCTGTCGGAGGACGTGGAGCGGGTCCGCGCCATGCGTGCCCATCTCGGTGCCGATTTCCCGCTGATGGCGGACGCCAACATGCGCTGGAGCGTCGATCAGGCGATCCGCGCCGCCCGCGCGCTGCGCGACACCCAGCTCGTCTGGCTGGAGGAGCCCACCATCCCCGACGACGTCGCCGGCCACGCCCGCATCGTGCGCGAGGGCGGCCTGCCGATCGCCACCGGCGAGAACCTGCACACGCTCTACGAGTTCAAGCAGATGATCGAGGCCGGCGGCGTGACCTTTCCCGAACCGGACGCGACCAATTGCGGCGGCGTAACCATATTCATGAAGGTCGCGCATCTGGCCGAGGCGTACAACCTGCCGCTGACCTCGCACGGCGCGCACGATCTCACCGTGCATCTGCTCGCCGCCGCGCCGAACCGCGCCTATCTGGAGGTGCATGGTTTCGGGCTGGATCGCTATATCGTCGATCCGCTGGCGATCACCGAGGGCAATGCGATCGCGCCGGAACGGCCGGGCCACGGCGTCGCGTTCGACTGGGCGGCGCTGGAGAAGACGCGGGGCTGAGCTTCAGCTTCGCGCGATCAGGCAGGGTCCGGCGATGGTTACATCGTGCATTGCATGTCGGCATCCACGCTGATCGCCTGGCCGCTGATCGTCGCGCCGAACGGGCTGGCCAGATACAGCGCCATGTTGGCGATGTCCTGCTGCGTGACGAACGCCTTCAGGCTGGTGGTGGCCACCGTCCGCTCGGTCATCTCGTTCTCCGATACGCCGGCCGCCTGCGCCTTCGCCTTGATCACGGCGCGGATGCGCGGCCCGTCCACCGGGCCCGGCAGGATCGCGTTCACCCGGATGCCATCCGGTCCCAGTTCGATCGACAGCGACTTGGTGAACCCGACCACGCCCCATTTCGCCGCCGCGTAGGGCGCGCGCAGCGGGAAGCCGAACCGCCCGGCGGCCGAGCTGAGATTGACGATCGCCCCGCCGCCGGCGGCGCGCAGTGCCGGGATGGCGCGGCGGGAGCAGTGGAACATGCTCTCGACGTCGATGCGCAGCGTCGCTTCCAGCTCCTCGGGCTTCACATGCTCCACCAGCGCGGTCGGCCCGGCGATGCCGGCGTTGTTGACCAGCACGTCCAGCCCCTTCAGGTGCTCGATCGCGGCATCGACGAAGGCCTCGCAGTCCGCCACCTGTCCGGCGTCGGCGCGCATCCCCGGCAGGCCGCAGGCGGCGAGGGATTTTTCGTCGATGTCGGAGACGAACACATCCGCCCCGCAGGCGACGAAGGAATTTGCCATCACCCTGCCGATGCCGTTGGCGCCGCCGGTGATGGCCACGCGCAGCCCGGTCAGGTTCACCGTCAGCGGTGTGCGAGCGCCAGAGATCATGATTGCGGTTCCTTCTGAATTCTCACGCGATTATCGGCCAGCCCCGGCCCGCTTCATAGGCTTGAAGCCGCCCACCGGACGTGCCACCTGATGGGTATCATGCCAGACCGCAAAGAAATATTGATCGACATGACCCCGGATGGGGATTTTGTCGAGCCGCCCACCCCGCCGCTGACCGAGCGCATCGGGCGCTGGGCGTTCGTGATCGCCGTGCTGGCCGGGGGCCTCGCCGCGGCGGTGCTGATGCTGTGGTTCGCCCTGGCGCTGATCCCGGTGGCGATCGGCGCGGCGCTGGTCGCCTGGGTCGCCTTCAGGTTCCAGGTGTGGCGTATCCGCCGCTCATTCCCCCGCGACCGTTCCCCCTAGGCCAAACTCTCGGGCCAATAGCGTGTAGGAGCGCCTGCGCGCCTCCGGGTCGTGCGTCGCGGTCAGCACCGCCACCTCCTCGACCCCGCAAGCGTGCGCCAGCAGGCGCAGCTTCGCCGCCACCGTCTCGGGCGTGCCGAAGATCGCGTTCTCCTCGATCCGGGCGATGTGCGCCTGTTCGGCCTCGGTATACGGGTGCGCCAAGGCTTCCTCGGGCGAGGCGAGGGGGGCGTAAATGCCGCGGTCCCGGTTCAGCCGCGCCAGCGCGCGCGAGGCGAACAGCCGTTTCGCCTCTTCGTGGGTGTCCGCCACCAGCGCCCAGACGCAGATCGCGCCCAGCGGTTCGGGGTGGCGCGCGCTCGGGCGGTAGGTGTCGCGGTAGAGCTGCAACGCCTGCTCCGCCCCGCGTTCGCTGATGAAATGGGCGAAACAGTGCGGCAGGCCGAAATAGGCCGCGACCTGCGCGCCGAAATCCGAACTGCCGAGCACCCATATCTCCGGGCTGGTCGGCCCGCGCGGCTGGGCGACGATGTCGTGGAACGGATGGCCCTCCACCAGCGGTTCCCCGTTCAGCCATGCCTGTAGATCGCGCACCGCCGAGGGAAAATGCTCCGCCGCCGAGTCGGCGTTGGGGTTGAGCGCGTACGCCGTGCGCCCGTCCGAGCCCGGCGCGCGGCCCAGGCCGAGATCGATGCGGCCCGGCGCGATCGCCTCCAGCACGCGGAACTGCTCGGCCACCTTCAACGTGGAATAATGCGGCAGCATCACCCCGGCGCTGCCGATGCGGATGCGCCTTGTGGTCGCGGCCAGCGCGGCCATCAGCACTTCCGGCGCGCTGCCGGCGATGCTCGCGGAATTGTGGTGTTCGGCCACCCAGTAGCGCGCATAGCCCAAGGCCTCGCAATGCAGCGCCAGCGCGAGGCTTTCACGGATCGAGACGTCGGGCGATCGCCCGGTCACCACGGTGGATTGATCGAGAACGGAGAGCCGCAGCATCGTGATGATCCCTCGGTGTCGCGCGCGTCAGAAGCTTACATGCCCGAATGTCGCATGCAGCGCGGCATAGACAATCCCGCCTACCAGGAAGCCGACCAGCGTGCCGTTGACCCGCACATATTGCAGATCGCTGCCGATGCGCAGTTCCAGCTTCTCGGTGATCGTCGCCGCGTCCCAGCCGGCGACCACATTGGCGATGAAATCGGCGAGCTGGGTGCGTGCCGCCGGCATCAGGCTGCCGATAATTCCTTCCGCCGCCGTCTGTACCCGCGCGCGCACCGCCGGGTCCTGTTCCAGCATCGTGCCCAGGTTGGCGAAGCTGCCTTCCAGGAAGGCGACCGTCCGGCCCGACGGCCGGGCCGCGTCGGCTTCCAGCGCCACGCGCAGCCTGGCCCAGACATCCCACAGCCATGCCTGCACCGTTTCGTGCGCCACGGCCTTACGGATCGCCAGGCCGATCTCCGCCGCGCGGGCCGGGTCTTCCTCCATCCGCGTGATCTCGCGCCGCAGCCATTCGTCGAAGGCTGCGCGCAGTTCCGAGCCGTCCGGCTCCAGCTTATCCAGCTCGGCGTTGATCGTGCCCAGCACCCGCCGTGCGATGGTGGCGCCCAGCGCCCAGCCGACCAGCCGCCCGCCTTGTTCGCGCACCCGCTCGGTGATGGCGGCCTGCAACGCCTCCTCCTTGCTGGCCAACAGGGACTTCATCTGCGCCAGCATGAAGCCAAACACTTCCTGATGCCGCCCGCCGGCCACCAGCCCGTGCAGCGCGCGCGCCACCACGCGCCCAGCACCCGGTCCGCCCAGGATGCGCGGCACCATCCGCGCCACCACCCGCCGCGCCCTGCCGTCCTCCACCGTGGCCAGCAGACGCGGCAGCATCCCCGCGAGCGCGATCGCCGCCGGCCGGGTCGACTCGGGATCGGAGAGGAATTTGCGCAGGATCGAGGGCAGATCGAGCCGCGCCAGCATGCCCGACACTTCGTGCTCGGTGAACACATGCGTCGCCACGAACCGCCCGAGCGCGCGGCCCAGCCGTTCCTTCTGGCGCGGGATGATGGCGGTGTGCGGGATCGGCAGGCCGAGCGGGTGGCGGAACAGCGCGGTGACCGCGAACCAGTCGGCGATGCCGCCGACAAAGCCGGCCTTGGCGGCGGCTTGCAGCAGATCGGTGCCCCAGCCCGCCGGCAGGGCGTAGCTGCCGAGCGTTACCAGCGCCATCAGCACCAACAGCCCGGTGGCCATGGCCCGGTGCAGCATCAGCGTCCGTCGAGCCTCCGCGTCGGGGTCTTCCATGCTCATGGGCACCTTCATACGCACCATGTCGCGTGCGCGCACCCCCAAGGATTCCGCTGCGGCCAGAGTTCGGCTAACCTGTCGGCCTGATTCGGGGGAAGTCGGAATTATGGCCACTGCCGCGCCGCGCCATTTCGTGTTGCTGCACGGCGCCTTTCATGGTGGCTGGTGCTGGGCGCCGGTCGCCGACATCCTGCGCGCCGCCGGCCATAGCGTCAGCATGCCGACCCAGACCGGGCTCGCCGAGCGCAAGCATCTGATGTCGCCGGCGATCACGCCGGATACGTTCACCGACGATCTGGTGAACCATATCGAGGCCGAGGAACTCACGGATGTCGTCCTGGTCGGCCATAGTTTCGGCGGCTTCGCCATCACCGGGGCGGCGGATCGCATCCCGGGGCGCATCCGCCATCTGGTCTATCTCGACAGCCGCATCCCGGAGAACGGCAAGACCGCGTTCGACGTGCAGCCGCCGGCGGTGACCGCCGAGCGCACCCGGATGGCGCAGGAATTCAGCGGCGGTCTGTGCGTGCCGCCGCCGGCGCCGACCGCGTTTGGCGTGCCAGCCGCCCATCCGCTGCACGACTGGGTGCTGCGCCGCCTGACCCCGCACCCGATGGGCAGCTTCACCAGCCGGTTCAGCATCGCCAACCCGGTCGGCAACGGCCTGCCGGCCACCTATATCGCCTGCACCGACCCGTTCTATGCCTCGCTGGAAAGCTCGCGCCGGGCGGCGCGCGCCCGCACCGACTGGGGCTGGCGGGAGATCGCCACCGGCCACGACGCAATGGTGACCGCGCCGCGCGAGACCGCCGAACTGCTGATCGAGATCGCCCGATGAGCGCCCNNCGCCCATACATGACGCTGGAACCGACCAGTGCTGTCCGTCGTCTGGACCGGCATTGGCTCCGCTCGATCGGCTTTACCCTGGCGCTGGTCGCGCTGGTGGTGGCCGGGATCGGCGCCGACTGGAGTTTCGCGGTCGCCGCGCTGGCCACCTGTGCGATCGGGTTCGGCTTCTTCTACGTCTTCTTTCCCGGTGGAATGCATTTTGGCATCACGGTCGCCAATCTGCTGGCCTTCTATGCCTGTATGTTCGTCTTCTTCCACGACGCCAATTTTCCTGCCGCGCCGCGCCCGTTCGTCACGATTTCCTTTCTGTTGCCGGTGATCGGCTATCTCGGCGGCTGCTTTCTGCAACGCCGCCGGATCGGCGCCATGATGCTCACGCGTCGCTCCCACGCCCCGCGGAACCTGCCGCGGCTGAGCCGCTGGGTGCCGGGCACTGCGATTGTCGGCACCGTCTCCTTCGCGATGCCGGAACTTGGCCTCGATCCGCTGACGCAGGGCATCGCGCTCACCGTCAGCATGACCGTGGTGGCGGCCTTCGTCGGCTTCGCGGTGCGCGATGTCGTGCGCTTGCAGATGGACATCGCCACCATATTCGAGGGCGTCACGGCAAGGCTGAACCAGCTGCTGATGCCGATCATGGCGTTTCTGATGCTCTATTCGCTGCTGGTCGTGGCCTTCGGCTGCCTCTATCGCATCGCAGACCGGTATATCGGCCTGCCGCAGTTCATCGTGCATGGCACCTCGGCCCCGCTTGCCTTTACCGATGCGTTGTATTTCTCCGTTATCACGCTCAGTACCCTCGGCTATGGCGACATCGTGCCGTCCACCTCGCTGGTCCGCGCACTGGCCGCGCTGGAGGTGATCTCCGGGATGCTGATGCTGCTGTTCGGCTTCAGCGAGATCATGCGCGCCGGGCGCGATGCCGGGCCGGGGGACGACGCGGAGACGCGCGCGCGGGCCCGCAGGCGCGGGCCGCAAGAATAGGGCTCGATCGGATAAGGTCTGGACGGAGCCCTGATTCCGCCACGATATGGACGCCACGATGCGGCACGACAGCCGCGAATTTTACATAGGGACTCACGGATGCACTGGCGTGGTCGAAAAATTCTGGTCACCGGCGGAGCCGGCTTCCTCGGGTCCAATCTCTGCCATGCGCTGGCCGCGCGCGGTGCGCGCGTGGTGGCGCTCGACGGTTTCCTGTTCGGCGGCGGAGCCAACCCGGCCAATCTCGACGGCGCCGATGTGGAACTGGTGCGCGGCGACATCCGCGAGATCGACCTGCGGTCGCTGTGCGAAGGGGCGGAGGTGATCTTCAACCTCGCCGCCCAGACCAGCCACATGGGCGGCCAGCGCGATCCGCTGGTCGACATCGCGGTGAACGCGGTTGCCCAGGTGCGGCTGATCCAGGCGGCGCGGGAGGCGGCGCCGGATGCGGTGGTGGTGCATGCCTCCACCCGGCAGTTCTACGGCCGCGCCCAGTATCTGCCGGTGGACGAGCAGCACCCGGTGGCGCCGCCGGATGCCAACGGCGTCTCCAAGTTCGCCGGCGAGCAATATTGGATGATCGAGCACCGCGTGCAGGGCCGTCCCGTGGTCTCGCTGCGGCTGACCAACTGCTATGGTCCCCGGCTGCGTATCCGCGACGCGCGCCAGACCTTCCTCGGCATCTGGATCCGCCGGGTGCTGGAAGGTGAGCCGTTCGAGGTCTGGGGTGGCGATCAGTTGCGCGACATGACCTATGTCGACGATGTTACGCAGGCCTTCATCGCCGCCGCCGAGAACCCCTCCTGTCATGGTCGGATCTTCAATATCGGCGGTGCGCCGCCCGCCTCGCTGCGCGAACTCGCCGATCTGATGGTGCGCCTGTCGGGCGGCAAGGCGCGCTACACCACGCGCGAGTTCCCCGCCGACCGCGCCAGCATCGACATCGGCAGCTATCACGCCAACGACAGCGCATTCCGCGCCGCCACGCTCTGGTCGCCCAAGGTCGGGCTGGAGGAGGGCATTTCCCGCTCGCTCGACTGGTACCGCGACCGCCTCGGCGCCTATCTCTGAAAGGCCGACCATGACCATCACCGTGCCGCAGGCCAATCCCGGCGCCGGCTACCGCGCGCTGAAAACCGAGATCGACGCAGCCGTCGCCCGCGCGCTGGAGTCCGGCTGGTACATCCTCGGCCAGGAGGGCAGGGCGTTCGAGGCCGAGTTCGCCGAGTGGCTCGGCGCGCCTGCCGCGGTGGGCTGCGCCAACGGCACCGATGCTTTGGCGCTGGCCTTGCGCGGCCTCGGCATCGGGCCGGGCAGCGCCGTCGCCACCGTGTCACACACCGCCGTCGCCACCGTGGCCGCGATCGAGATGGTCGGCGCGAGCGCGGTGCTGATCGACATCGATCCGGTGCATTATACGATGGACCCAGCGGAACTCGCCGCCGTGCTGGACAACCCGCCGCCCGGCCTGCCGCCGATCCGCGCGGTGATCCCGGTGCATCTCTATGGCCAGGCCGCCGATCTCGATGCGATCCTGCCGCTGTGTCGCCGTCACGGCGTCGCACTGATCGAGGATTGCGCCCAGGCACACGGCGCCACGCTGCACGGCAAGCGGCTAGGCACGTTTGGCGCGGTCGGTACGTTCAGCCTGTATCCCACCAAGAATCTCGGCGCGCTCGGCGATGGCGGCGTGATCGCCACCGGGGATGCGGCGCTTGCGACGCGCATCGCCGCGCTGCGCCAGTACGGCTGGCACAGCCATTATATTTCCGACGAGGTCGGGGTGAATTCACGGCTGGACGAGGTGCAGGCGGCGATCCTGCGCGCCAAGCTGCCGCATCTCGACGCGCAGAACGCGCGCCGGCAGGCGATCGCCGCCGCATACGACGCCGCACTCGCCACCATCGCCCCGCCGGCGCGCCGTCCCGGCGCCAGCCATGTGTTTCATCAATATGTGATCCGGGTGCGGGACCGCGCCGCGATCCAGGCGCGGCTGCGCGAAGCCGGGATCGGCACCGGCATCCATTATCCGATGCCGGTGCATCTCCAGCCGGCCTACAAGGACCGCGTCGCGCTCGGCCCGGCGCGCTGCCGCGCCTCGGAGACCGCCGCCGCCGAGGTGCTCAGCCTGCCGATGTATCCGGAATTGACCGAGGCGCAGATCGAGACGGTCGCCGCCGCCTTGCGCGCCCTGTAGCGAACGCGCGCGGCGGCATGCTTGCCGTAACTAGAGTGCGGTAGCACGCAAGGTTTGCATCCGATCACCGATTTGCCGCATGCTTGGCGCGGCGGGCCGGGGTGGGGTGTCTGTTCCGGATAAAACCATTCAACAAACGGTTTTATCTATCTGAACTTACAAAAAATATACCCTAATATCGGCGCGGGAGGCACTGCATCCAGCGAGGTGATGCCATGAGCGGGCAGATAGGCAAGCCGTACGGCCTCGGTCGGGACCGGCCAGCGGGGGCGTCGTTGTCGAGCGCGGCCGAGCCGCATTGGCGGGTATCGGGGGATGAGCATCGGCGGCGTTCGTCGCTGCCGCATCTGGGGCCGGTGCTGCTCGCGGTGGTTATCGTGGCGCTGATGGCGCTTGGGCTGCACATCCTGTTCGTTTGAATGCGACCGGCTGGGGCTCAGGCCAGGGCCAGCAGCACCACGCCGACGGAGATTAGTGCGATCGCGGCGATATGCGTGCCGCCCAGCGGTTCGGCGAACACGTAGTGTCCGATCAGCGCCGCCGCCACATAGGAGATCGCGGTGCAAGGCAGCGCCACCGACATCGGGATGCGCCGCAGCGCCACGATATAGAACAGCGCCGCGCCGCCATACAGGCAGAGCCCGATGATGGTGTGCCAATCCAGCAGCTGGGTGACGAAATCCGCCGCCCCGGCGCCGGATTTCAGCAGCGTCTGGCCGATCATGCTGGTGGCGATGGCCGCCGCCAGAATTGTCCAGTAGAAATTCACGCCGCTTCCTGCTTCCGCGCCGCGTCGTTGCGCTCCATGCCGCGTATGGTGCCCTGCGGCTTGCCGTTGGCCGACAGGAAGGTGCGCCCGACATACTCGCCGAGGATGCCCAGGATCAGCGACTGCACGCCGGAGACCAGCAGGATCACCGTCATCGTCGATGCCCAGCCGGAGGGTGTGGCCTGGGTGATCAGTGCCTCGGCGATCACCAGCACCGCGCCGATGGTGCCCAGCAGCGCCATCAGCGCCCCGGCGAACACCGCGACGCGCAGCGGCGCCAGCGAGAAGCTGGTGGCCAGATTGAGCCACAGCAGCACCAGCCGGCGCAGGTTGTAGTTGGAGCGTCCCTCGACGCGCGGCAGGTGGTGTACCTCGATGCTGTCGATGCGCTGCGTCACCTCCATGATCAGCCCGTCGACATAGGGGTAGGGACCCCGATAGCGGGCGACGGCGCGCACCACCATTGCCGACATGCAGCGGAACGAGGACAGATACAGCCCCTTCGGCTTGTCCAGCAGCAGGTCGGCGACCTTGTTGGCGAACTGGCTGCCGAGATTGCGCCAGATGGCGTGCTTTTTCTCCGCGTAGCGGGTGTAGACCACGTCCCAGCCGCCCAGCCGGGCGTGGTCGTACAGCTTCAGCACCTCTTCCGGCGGGTTCTGCAAATCGTCGTCCATGGTGATGACGTAGGCCCCGCGTGCATGGCGCAGGCCGGTCATCACCGCGTTATGCTCGCCATAATTGCGCGCGTGCTCGATATAGATCAGCGGAATGGTGGCGGTGCGCACCAACTCCCGGCAGACCTCACCGGAATTGTCCGGGCTGCCGTCGTTCACCAGCACAACCTCCAGCCCACCCACCGGATGCAGTTCCGAAAGCGCGGCAACCAGCCGGCCGACCGTGTTCGCGCCGCGATAGACCGGTACCACGATCGAGAGACCGACGCCCCGGGCTCCGGCAGGCGAGACGCCGACCGGAAAGGCGGCGGACAGGGGAGCATTCATCTCAGTTCATATCCTCAGTTCAAACCCGCTCGGCGGTCGCTAGTACCGAGCCTCCGGCCGGCAATCTCAGCTTCCACCGGCGTTCAAGCTCCGTGACACCATACAGCATGCCATCCAGCCATGGCGGAAACGGGGCAACGTCCGACCCGGAACGTCGTCGTGGAAGCTTGCGGTGCGCCACCATCAGCGGCAGCAGCAGCCCGTTCCAGTAGTGCGCGCGCACCTTGGCAAAGCCGGCACGCTCCAGCATCGCCCGAGTCTCGGGCACGCTCAACCTGCGGCTGTTATGCACCTGCCGGTCGTGGTCGGACAACAGCCAGGCGAAGGCGGGCATGTTGAGCACCAGCCGTCCGCCCGGCCGCAGCACGCGGCGCAGCTCCGCCAGCGCGGTCTCCGGCTCGACGGCTGCATGGCACAGAACATCGGCGGCTACCGCTGCGGTAAACGAGGCATCGGCGAAGGGCAGGGCGTTGACGCTGCCGCGCGCGACCGGCGCACCCGACTTCGCCGCCGCCCGCGCCGCCGCCACCGCCGACCATTCCAGCCCGACCGTCGCCAGTTCCGGCCGCCATTGCCTGAGCTGCGCCAGCAGCCCGCCGGTGCCGCAACCGGCGTCCAGCACCGGCCCGGCCGGGATGTCGGCGAGTAGGTCGAGCAGGCGGGCATGCAGGGCGCGATACCACCACATGCGCTCCTCGGCCGCGTCCATCAGGGCATATTCGGCTGGTTCCATCGCCTGTCTCCGGGCCGCTCTATGCCATGATTCCATATGTCTAGGGCAGCCCGGCTTGCGCGCCCGGCGGGGGCGAGGCATGGAAGCGCGTTGGAACCCGGATGAGCCCCCTGGACAGGCAACAGATCGAGCCGGATCGCGGCCGCACCGAAAACCCCGCCGCGCCACGGCCGTCGGTGCGGTGGCGTGTTTGGCCGCGCCCGCTCCTCCGCTCGATTTTGGGGCAGCTCCCCGCCCTGCTGCCGGCGCTGCTGTTCCTGCCGGTGGTGCTGTCCCCGCCGCTCAATCACGACGTGGCGGCAGTGCTGCAATTCAGCCAGCGCTGGCTCGCCGGTGAGCATCTCTATTCCGATCTGATCGACGTCAATCCGCCGCTGATCTTCGTGCTCAACCTGCTGCCGGCGGCGATCGCTGCCTACACTCCGCTGGACGCGGTGGCGGCGCTCAGGATGTGCCTGCTGGCCTACGGCCTGCTGTGCTGGTGGCTGGCGGTGCGGACCCGCGACCGTGCCGCCGAGGGACCGGCCGAGCGCGCCTTCCTTGACGCGCTGCCGATCCTGTTCCTGCTCGGCGGCGGCTACGATTTCGGTCAGCGCGAGCATCTGATGGCGGTCGGCGCGCTGCCCTATGTGCTGGCTGCCGCCCGCCGGGCCGGCGGGGAGAAACCGCGCGGGCGCATCGCCATTGGCGTGCTCGCCGGGATTGCCTTCGCCTTGAAGCCGCATTTCCTGGCGATCCCGGGCTTGATCGAGCTTGGCGTGCTGGCCAGCGGATTGCCGGTGGGGGCCGGATTGCGCCGGGGCATCGCGGTCGCCGCCGCGCGCTGGGTGCGCGATCCGGTTCCCTGGCTGATGGCGCTGGTCTGGGCGTTGTATCTGGCGTCGCTGCCGCTGGTCTTCCCGGACTATTTCGGCACCGTGGTGCCCCTGGTCTGGGATTTCTATCTCGAGCTCGGCGGCTACACGATATGGCAGGTGCTGATCGTGCCGCGTCTGGCCGCCGCCTATGTGCTGCTGTTGCCGCTGGTGTGGATCGCCTTCCGCTATGCCTCGGTTCCGCTCGGCGTGCCCGGCGGCGCGCTGCCCCGGCTGCTCGGCCTCGCCGGGCTCGGCGCGCTGGCGTCCGCCATCGCCCAGCACAAGGGCTGGTCATACCACATCGTGCCGATCGAGTTCTTCGGCTGCGCGCTCGGCGCGGTGCTGGCCGCGCGCTGGCTGGACCGGGTGCGCGCCTCCGTCCAGCCGCCCGGCCCGCGCCGCATCGCCGCCGCGCTCGTCGCGTTGTTCGGGCTGTATGCGATCTCCAACGGCGAGGCGCCGTGGAAGGAGCTGTCTTATCCCGACAGCGATGTGGCCGGGCTGACCGCGCTGCTGAAGGAATCCGCTGCCGGCGAGCGGGTGCTGGTTCTGTCGCCCGCCATCTATCCGATCTTCCCGGCGCTGAATTACGCCGGCGTGCAGGCCACGCTGCGGACGATGAATATGTGGCTGCTGCAAGGCGCNNTACCGGGAAGTGTGGGAGATGGGGCGCGCGGAGTTCTTCGTCTATCGCACGGTGGCCGAGGATTTCGCCCGCGCCCCGCCCGCCGCGGTGGTGGTGGACATGAGCCCGGGCATTCCCTACTGCAGCAAGGAGTTCGACTTCATCGAGTATTTCAAGCGCCATCCGCTGTTCGCGGAAGTCTGGTCGCACTACCAGCTAACCGGCGAGTGGGGCGGCTTTCGCGTCTACACCCTGAAGGACTGACCCGAGATGACCTATGCCTCCTATGTCGGCAAGACCGAGACCCACAGCGACACAGTCTGGCCGCTGCTGATCCGTGGCCTGTCCGCCACGCTGGACATTCCCCAGCAGGACGTCGCCCCCGGCGGCGTGCTGCCGCCGCTGTGGCATTGGATGCTGTTTCAGGAATGGGCGCCGGCGCACGGTCTCGGCCCCGACGGCCATCCGCTGCGCGGCGGCTTCCTGCCGCCGGTACACGATCTGCCACGGCGCATGTGGGCCGGCGGACGCGTCCGCTTCGAGCGCGACCTGCGTGCCGGCGATCCGGTCAGCCGGGTCAGCGAGATCCTGAAGGTGGAGGAGAAATCCGGCGGCTCCGGCCGGCTGGTCTTCGTCACCGTGCGCCACCGCATCTCCGGCCCCGCCGGGCTGGCGATCGAGGAGGAGCACGACATCGTCTATCGCGGCACCGAGGGCGCGGCGGTGAAGGCTGCCGAGCCGGCGCCGCCGCCACCGGCCGGGGCGTTCGGCCACGAGGTGCGGCCGAACCCGGTGCTGCTGTTCCGCTACTCCGCGCTGACCGCCAACGGCCATCGCATCCATTACGACCTGGATTACGTCACCCGCGAGGAAGGCTATCCCGGCCTGATCGTGCATGGGCCGTTGCAGGCGACCTGGCTCGCCGATCTGGTGCGCGTGCATCGGCCGGGCGCGCGCATCGTCCGTTTCAGTTTCCGTGGCCGCCGCCCGGCATTCCATCAGAACCCGATGCGGGTGATCGGCTGGGACGGCGAGGGCAAGCTGCATCTGGAGACGCGCGACCACGACGGCGCGGTCTGCATGTCGGCCGAGGCCGTGCTTGCCCGAGGCGCCCCAGGGATGCGCCCATAGCGCATGCGCTCGGGCTACCAATCGCCGGATGAGCCGCTATCCTGTGCGCAAATGCAGGACAGAAAGAGAGAACAATGGGATTTTTAACCGAGCCGGTGCCGCATAGCGGCCCCATACTGCCGATATTGCCGGGCGTCAGCCGCATCGTCGCCGCCAATCCCGGCCCGATGACCTATCACGGCACCAACACCTACCTGATCGAAACGCCGGACGGTCTCGCCGTGCTCGATCCCGGACCCGACCGCGCCGAGCATGTGCAGGCGATCCTGGATGCGACCGGCGGCAAGGTGGCGTTCATCCTGATCAGCCACACGCACCATGACCATGTCGGTGCCGCGCCCGCGTTGCAGAAGGCCACCGGGGCGCCGACCGCCGGCTACAAGGTCAGCGCGTTGGACGAGTTCGTCCCCGACATCAAGCTCGAAGACGGTGCGGTCATCGGCGGCATGACGGCGCTCTACACGCCCGGGCACGCCGCCGACCACGTCTGCCTGTCGCTGAAGGCCAAGGACGGCACCAAGGTGCTGTTCAGCGCCGATCATGTGATGTCCTGGTCCAGCTCCATCGTCAGCCCGCCGTTCGGCGACATGACGCATTACTTCGCCAGCCTGAAGCTGCTGCTGGATCGTGACGACGACCTGTACCTGCCCGGCCACGGCCCGCCGCTGCCCGAGCCGCGCGAGCTGGTCGTGGGCCTGCTGCATCATCGCCAGGCACGCGAGCGCGCGGTGCTGGCCGAACTCGCCGCTGGTCCGGCCAACACGCACACGCTGATGAACGCGCTCTATTCGCAGACCGACCCGAGGCTGCGCATGGCGGCGGAGCGCAATGTGCTGGCGCATCTGCTGAAGCTGCAAGACGAGGGCAAGGTGGCGCGCGAGGGCGAGATCTGGCGCGCGGCCTGATCGCGCACCACCATAGCCTTACATCAGAAACACGCCTTTTCCGGTCGTCTGCTGGTCGAATAATTTGTAGGCCTCGTCCGCCTGCTCCAGTTTCCAGCGGTGGGTGAACAGCCTGTCGACGTCGATGCCGCGCTCGACGACGAAGCGCGCGCATTCCGCCTGGCCGGAGTGCGAGAACGTCCACGACCCGATCACCGTCAGTTGCTTGCGCAGCATGTCCGGGCTGACATCGATCGTGACGTTGCCGCCTTCGCCGACGAAGCACATCGTGCCCCACACTTTCGCGCTGCGGATGGCGGCGATGCGCGCCTCCGACGAACTCGACGTGTCCAGTGTCAGGTCGGCGCCGCGACCATGCGTCAGTTCCTTGATCGCGCCGACCGGATCGTTCGAGCGCGGATCGACGGTCGCCCAGGCGCCGAACTCCTTTGCCCGCTCCAGCCGGTCCTCGCTGATATCCAGCGCGATCACCCGCGCGCCCATCGCCGTCGCCAACTGCGTGCCGGATAGCCCCACCGGCCCCTGGCCGAAGATCGCGATCACGTCGTTGCCGGACAGGTTCATCCGCCGCAGCGCGCCATAGGCGGTGCCGGTGCCGCAGGAGATCGCGGCCCCCGCCTCGAACGTCAGCTCGTCCGGCAGCGGCACCAGCGTGCTTGCCGGCACCTTCAGGTATTTCGCGTGCCCGCCGTGGCCGGACGAGCCGAAGACGGTGATCGGCGTCTCCTGGCAGAGCTGCGCCCAGCCGGTGCGGCAATGCCCGCAGGTGGTGCAGCCGATATAGTGATGCACCATCACCCGCTGGCCGATCCGTGCCTCGCGCGCGCTGACGCCCGGGCCGATCGCCGCCACCACGCCGCACGGTTCGTGCCCGGCGATCACCGGCTCGGTCGGCGCGGGCAGCCCGTTGGCCTTCACCGCGCCCTTCGCCAGCCGGTAGGTCTTCAGATCGCTGCCGCACATGCCGGAGGCCTTCATCTCCAGCACCACCTCGTCGGGGCCGGGTGTGGGATCGGGGAACTCCATCAGTTCCAGCTCACGCCCTCCCGTGAACACGACACCCTTCATGGCTTGTCTCCCTCAACATTTTCCCGGCCAGCTTGCCAGCCTTTCCGCCCTGCTGTCGAGATTGGCGCATCGCCGCCGCATCGGCCATGATGGCGGCCAGGGACAGGAAACGGAGCGCGACTATGCGACTTGCGGGAAAGATCGCCGTCATCATCGGCGCGGGCCAGAGCCCGGGCGAAACCATCGGCAACGGCCGCGCCACGGTGCTGCGGTTTGCCCAGGAAGGCGCGAAGATCCTGGCGGTGGATCGCAGCCTTGCGTCCGCCCAGGAAACCGCCGCGATGGCCGGGCCGGACTGCATTCCGTTCCAGGCCGACGTGACCAAGGAAGCAGAGCTTGCCGCCGCCATGGCGGAAGCGCATCGCCGCTGGGGCTGGATCGACATCCTGCATTACAATGTCGGCATCTCCATCGCCGGCGGCGACGCATCGCCGACCGAGATCACCGAGGCAGCGTTCGACATGGTCAGCGCGGTGAATATCCGCGGCGCGGTGATGGCGGCGAAGCATGTGCTGCCGATCATGCGGGCGCAGAAATCCGGCGTGATCCTGATGATCTCCTCGGCCTCGGCGATCGAGATGTATCCCTTCGTCGCCTACAAGGCGACCAAGGCGGCGATGATCGCCTATGTGCAGCAGCTCGCCATCACCTACGCGCCCGAGGGCATCCGCGCCAACGTGATCCTGCCCGGCCTGATGGACACGCCGATGGGCACCGACACCCGCGTGCGCGTGACCGGCAAATCCCGCGCCGAGGTGGAAGCCGAGCGCAACGCGCGGGTGCCGCTGCGCAGCCATCAAGGCTCCGGCTGGGACATCGCCAACGCGGCGTTGTTCCTGGCGTCCGACGAGGCCAATTTCATCACCGGCGTGGCGCTGCCGGTCGATGGCGGCCAACTGGTGCAGATCGGCAAGCCCAGAGAGAACTAGGCGGGAGAACCGAGCCATGAAGATCGAGAAGATCGAGGCGATTCCGGTGCGGATTCCGCTGGCGAAAACTTTCTTCGGCAGCAGCTACAACGTCGCCAGCCGCTGCACCATCGTCACCCGCATCCACACCACGGGCGGGCTGGTCAGCGAGGTCTATAACGGCGACGACCGCACCCACGGCCCCGAACTGGTCCGCCTGATCGAGCAGGAAATCGGCCCGCGCATCATCGGCGAATCCATCCATTCCTATGAGCGGATCTGGGAAAAGGCGTTTGCCACCTCCATCGCCGCCGGCAACCGGCATCTGTCGATGGCGGCGATCGCCTGTGTGGACAGCGCGGTCTGGGACCTGATCGGCAAGGCGCTGAACGTCAGCGTCTGCAACCTGTTCGGCGGCTATCGCGACCGGCTGGGGATCATCGCCATCGCCGGCTACTACCTGCCGGGCAAGACGCTGAACGATCTGGCCAAGGAGATGGACTGGCTCCGCTCCGTCGGCATGGCCGGCTGCAAGGTGAAGGTGGGCGGCCTGTCGCCCGAGGAGGACGCCGAGCGCGTGCGTGCCGCGCGCGATGGCGGCGGGGACGATTTCATCATCGCCGTCGATGCCAATCGCGGCTGGAGCGTGCAGGACGCGACCCGCTTCGCCCGCCTGATCGAGCGCTACGATGTCCGCTGGTTCGAGGAACCCTGCCACTGGCACGACGATGTGCGCGGCATGGCCGAGGTGCGGCGCGCCACCTCGATCCCGATCAATGCCGGACAGAGCGAGATATCGGCGGCCGGGGTGCGCCGGCTGCTGGATGCCGGCGCGGTCGATCTGGTGAATTTCGATGCCTCCGACGGCGGCGGCCCCACCGAATGGCGCCGCGCGGCGGCGGCCTGCGCGCTGGTGGGTGTGGAAATGGCGCATCACGAGGAAGCGCAGATCGCCTCGCACATGCTGTGCGGCGTGCCGCACGGCACCTATGTGGAATGTTTCCCCGACCCCGACCGTGACCCGGTCTGGACCTCCATGTGGGCCAACCGCCCGGCGCACAAGAACGGGATCATGGAGATCAACCAGGGGCCGGGCTTCGACATCAAGCTCGACTGGGCAATGGTCGAGAAATATCGCCTGACATAAGCCGCCATACCAAGGAGGAAACCGACATGTCGCTTATTCCGCTCGCTGGCCGGCGTCTGTATTACGATCTGGTCGGGCCGCAGAACGCGCCGGTGATCTGCATGACCCACTCGCTCGCCTCCGACGGCGGCATGTGGGCCGAACAGCTCGGCCCGCTGCTCGCGTCCGGCTATCGCGTGCTGCGGCTGGACATGCGCGGCCACGGCGGCAGCGATCCGGTGACGGGTCCGTACACAATGAGCGAGCTGGCAGCCGACGTCGTCGCCGCGTTGGATCATCTCGCCATCGAGCGCGTGCATTTCGTGGGTTTGTCGATCGGCGGCATGATCGGCCAGGCCTTCGCCATCGAGCATCCGCGCCGCGGCATCTCCGCCATGTGGTGCGACACCATGCCCGTCGTTCCCCAGGGGAACCAGCAGAGCTGGGAGGACCGCAAGCGTCCGGTGATCGAGGCGAATTCAGTCGCCCCGCAGGCCGACGCCTCGATCGACCGCTGGCTGACGCCGGCCTTCAAGGCACGCGACCCGAAGCGCTACAAGCAGTTGCGCGACACCATCGCCGCGACGAGCCCGGCCGGCTATCTCGGCTGCGTCGATGCGATCAGCAAGCTCGATTTCGTCGCCAACCTGCCGAAGGTGAAGATCCCGGTGCTGGTGGTGTGCGGCGGCGACGATGCCGGCACGCCGCCGGAGGCGAACAAGCGCATTGCTTCGCTGGTCGCCGACGGCCGCTACCAGGAAATCGCCGCCGCCCGGCATTTCCCCAATGTGGAGCACCCGGAAACCTTCAACCGGATCATGCTCGACTGGTTTCAGGCGCAGCGCGGCCTGAAATAACGAACGTCCCAACAAGCGGAGGGTGCGGAACATGCGGATGGCAAACAAGGTCGGCCTGGTCACCGCCGGTGCGTCGGGGATGGGCAGGGCAGGGGCGATCACTTTCGCCCGCGAGGGCGCGGCGGTCGCCGTGGTCGACATCAATCCGGAGGGCGCGGCGGCGGTCGCGCGGGAGATCATCGACGCCGGTGGCCAGGCGATCGCGCTGTCGGGCGATCTGCGCGACGACGCCTTCGCCGGCGACATCGTGAAGCGGACGGTCGCTGCCTTCGGCGGGCTCGATTTCGCCTGGAACCATGTCGGACATCCCGGTCCGTCGAGCTTCGAGGGGATCGACATGAAGGACTACGAGCTTGCCATGGACATCAATGTCCGCAGCGTGTTCGTCACCGCCAGCCACGCGGTGCCGGAGATGCGCGTGCGTGGCGGCGGCGCCCTGCTTTTCACCGCATCGACCTCCGGCATCGTCGGTTCACCGTACAGCCCGGTCTATTCGGCGGCGAAGTTCGGCGTGATCGGCATGACCAAGTCGCTGGCGAAACGCTATGCCGGCGAGAATATCCGGGTGAACGCGGTCTGTCCCGGCACCACCGACACGCCGATGCTGCGGGTGTTCGTCGCGCGGCCGGACATGCAGTTGCCGCCGGGGGAAACCGCGGAATCGCTGGTGCGCAAGCGCGCCGGGCTCAATCCGATGAAGCGTCCCGCCCAGCCGCAGGAAATCGCCAACGCGGCGCTGTTCCTGCTGTCGGACGAGGCGTCGTTCATAACCGGCGTGGCGCTGGCGGTGGATGGCGGATCGACGGCGTAGAGCGGTTTCGGGCGTGGTGAAACCGTCCTAATCGTACCCCACCAGCCGCCGCGCGATGCCGATTACCTCGTGCGCCGCGCTGGTCAGGTTGTACTCGCCCAGCCCGCCGAACGGGACGAAACGCGCGCCGATCACGTCGCTGCCGGCGCGCGGTTCGCCCTCGATCCAGCGGGCGGCGTAGTCGAGGATGGTGTAATGATACTGGATGCGCCCCGCATCGTCGCGGCGGATGCTGTCGAAACACGCGGCGAACGTCAGCTCGCCGGCGATCATTCCGGTTTCTTCCTCCAGCTCGCGCAGCGCCGCGGCCTCGCAGGTCTCGCCGAGTTCCTGCGCGCCGCCGGGCAGGCTCCAGGCACCACGGTTCGGCGGCTTGCCGCGCTGGACCAGCAGCACCGCATCCGGCTTCAGCAGCACCACGCCGATGCCGACGATGGGCCGCGCCGGGTATTCGCGGTCGGTCATGGCTTTGCTGCCGGCGCCGGCGGGGCGGCTTCCCTGGGCGGCGGCGCCTTCAGATCGTCCAGGCTTGGCGCCAGCGCCTTTTCCTTCCAGGCGCCGACCTGATAGCTCCAGCCGGCGAGCCGCGCGTTCAGTTTTTCCGCTTCATCCTTCACCTTGTCCGGCCCGGCGGCGGCGAGGCGGGCCCAGACATCCTTGCCGGCGTGCAACACGCGCACGGTGACGGCAAGCCCATCGTCGCGAGTGAATATTGTTTCCGCCACCTGCTCGCCAGGCGCATCCTTGGCCGGCTGCACGTCCTGCAAGGTCAGTGTCTCCAGCACGCGGCCGATNNCAGCGCCGGATGCGCGGCCGGGGATTTCAGCACCAGCCTGTCGCCGTCACGCGCGAACTCCAGCCGCTCCGCCCCGCGCGTCATCGCGACCGAGGCGATGCGGTCATGCGCGATGTTCAGGATGTCGCGGTCGAGCCAGGTCTGCGGATCGGCATTCACCTCCAGCTTGCCCTCGGCCAGCCAAGCCTGGGTGTCGTCGGGCCGGCGGACATAGATGGTATCCGGCACGCCGCCCCGTGTGCGTACCCGCCGATGCCCGACCACCAGTGCCGCGATGGGCTTGCCGCCGCCATCCAGCACGCGCAGCAGGTTCGAGGTGCCATCCGGCTTGGCCGGGTCTTCAAGGCCGAGGCGCGACAGCTCATTCGCATCGGCGGTGCGCTGTTCGGTCAGGCGCAACTCAGTCAGCGCGGTCAGCATCGCCCGCAGCTTTTCCCGCGGCACCGGATACAGCCCGCGATCGACGAGGCCCCACACGTCGCCGTTGCGGCCGATTGCCAGGGTCTTGCCCTGATGCACGATCTCGATCCGCGCCGCGTCGGCGAGTTTGGGCGCGAGGCCGGGGAACATCAGCTTGCCGGCATCTTCCGCAACACTCATGTCCGGCGCGTGTCCCACGCCGAAATACCAGCCGCCGCCGAGCGCCAGCACGCCCAGCAGCAGCAATACGACGACGCTGCGGGGCGTCATGCCCGTGCCCTCGCGCGCCGGCGATTGCGCGCGATGCCGAGCCCGATGGCGAGCATGGCGAGCAGGGCGGGAACCAGCACGATGTCGGCCACGCGCAAATCAAGCAGGAGCTGGGGTTCATCAATCATGCGCAGCATCTGGCGTCGCTGGCCGGCCGGCTGGCGGGCTTTCACATCCATGANNGGGAGATGTCGCGGTTCAGTTCAAGCTGCACCGCGCGCAGCTTCTTGCGGGTGTTCACGATCTCGGTGCGCGCGGTGTCGATGGCGGCGCGCTGCTCGGGGGTGATCACCACCTGATCCTTGCCGGTGCCGCCGCCGCGCAATTCGCGCAACTGCTTCTCGGTGTCGTCCAGATGCTGCTGCAACTCGCGCTCGGACTGGCGGAATTTGGCTTCCGCCCCGGCCTGCATCCGCTGCACCAGCGCGAACGGCCGGATGCTGGCGCCGCGCGAGCGCAGCCCGATCAGCGCGTCGCCGCCGCCGAGCGTGTCGATCAGGTTGGCGACGAAGGCACCGTTGTCGCTGAACGGGGTCGCCTGCTGTTCGCCGAAGAAATCCTGCACCCGTACCCAGTAGCGGTCGGCCAGGATGTCGCTGTCGGCCACCAGCACCAGATTGGCCGGCCCGTCGGTCTCGGCCTTGAACGGCGGCGGTGGCTCCGCCGGCTGCTGGCCGTCGGTCGGTGGTGGCGGGCCGGTGAAGGCGGAATGCAGCTTGCCCCGCACCCGCGCGGCGATCACGCGCGCCACGCCATCCGGCTTGAAATCGGCCAGGATGCGGGCGGGATCGGGCGTCTTCACCTGCTCGACCGGGATCAGGCCCGACTGCGGACTGCTGGTCAGCAGCGGCGTGAACTCGATGGCCGCGCCGTCCTGCTTCGTCAGATAGCCGGAGGACGCAACCGTGACCTGTTGCAGGTCGGCGGTGGCGGGATCGTCGTGGGAGATGCCGTTCTGGATGTTGAACCACGCCAGATAATCCACCGCCTGCACCCGGTCGCCGGGATTGGCGCGCACCCGCCAGGCGCCGGTGGGATCGGCCACCACCTTCGAGGGATCGAAGCCGATGCCCCAGGCGTCGAATAGTTTCTTCAGGTTGGAACCCGCGTCCTCCGGCGGCATGCCGGTGGGCGAGGGCGTGGCCGCCAGCGCCTCGCTGTATGGATCGACCATTGCCATCAGCCGCCCGCCGCGCATGACGAACTGGTCGATGGCATACAGCGTCGCATCCGACAGGTTCTGCGCCTCGGCCACCAGCAACACCTGGATGTCGGGGTCGATCGTCCGCGCATCCGGCGCCACCGGCTTAACCTGGTTGGTCTGCCGCAGCGCCAGCATCGCCGCGTATGGCTGCCCGCCGGCGCCGCCGCGCATCATCATGCGCGGGTCGCCGTCCAGCGGCAGCGACGACATCACGCCGACCATCGGCCGCTTCGGGTTGGACAGTTCATAGACCAGCCGCGTCAGGTCGTATTCCAGGAAACGCTCGCGCTCCGGCTGGAAGAAACCGATGGTCCGCTCGTCATCCAGCAGATTGTTGCCGACGAGGCCGAAATAGACCTGCTCGCCGGACTGATCGACCGGCACGCCTTGCAGCCCGTAGGCCATGGCGCGGTCCTCGGTGTCGCTGAACGGCTCGGGGTCCAGAAACTCCAGCTTCACGCGGCCGTTGGCTGCGGATGCGTATTCGTTCAGCATTTCCCGCACCCGGTCGGAGTAGGTGCCGTACAGCGGCACGGCGCCGCCGAGGCGACGGGAGTAGAACAGCCGCAGCGTGATCGGCTCTTTCAGTCCCGCCAGGATTTGTTTCGTGCCGGGCGAGAGCGTGTAGAGCCGCTGGGCGGTCAGATCGATGCGCCGGTCGGCCAGCCTTGTGTCGGCGAACATGTTCACGCCGATGACGATGGCAGCGACGGCGATGACGCCGAGAATGGAACCGAGGAAACGTGCGCGCATGGGTTCAGTCCGCCTTGCGCTGATCGACGATGATGGCGTTCAGGAACAGCCAGAAGCCGATGAACGTCACGAAATACACCAGATCGGGCACCCCGATCACNNCGGGTGAAATCCTGGTAGCGGTCGAGGATGCCGACACGCCGCGCCACGTCGGCAAGGCCCGGCGTCGCGTGGCTCAGGAAGTCGATGACCACCGGCGAGGATGCCAGGGCGAAGATGAAGCAGATGGTTACCGCCAGCACGAAGGCGATCACCTGGTTCTTGGTCGTCGCCGACATCGCCGCACCCACCGCGAGGAAGCTGCCGGCGACCAGCAGCGCGCCGATATAGCCGGCTACGATCACCCCGTTGTCCGGATGCCCCAGCACGTTGACGGTGATGACGAACGGAAAGGTCAGCGCCAGCGCGATGGCGCAGAACACCCAGGCGGCGAGGAATTTGCCCAGCACCGCCTGGAACTGGGTGATCGGCAGGGTCAGCAGCAATTCGATGGTGCCGAGCCGTCGTTCCTCCGCCCACAGCCGCATGGTGATGGCGGGGACCAGCAGCAGGAACACCCAGGGGATGAAACTGAAGAACGGCACCAGGTCCGCCTGCCCGCGATCGAAGAAATTGCCGAGGTTGAACGTCAGCGTGCCCTGAAGCACCAGGAAGATCACGATGAACACGGTGGCGACGGGGGTGGCGAAATATCCGCCCAGTTCCCGCCGGGCGATGACCAGCACGGTACGCATCAGGCGGCGGTCCTCATTGTCAGGTCGCGGAACACGTCTTCCAGCTTGCCGCTGGGATGGCGCTTCTCCAACTCCGCCGGCGTCGCATCGGCGATCACCTTGCCGTTGGCGATAATGATGGCGCGGGTGCAGACGGCGTCCACCTCTTCCAGGATGTGGGTGGAGATGATGATCGCCTTCTCCGGTGCCATGCGCGCGATCAGGCCGCGCACCTCATGTTTCTGGTTCGGATCGAGCCCGTCGGTCGGCTCGTCCAGCACCAGCACCGGCGGATTGTGCAGCAGCGCCTGCGCCAGCCCGACCCGGCGCTTGAAACCTTTCGACAGGGTCTCGATCGGTTGCAGCCGGACGCCTGCGAGCTGGGTGAGGTCGACGGCGTGGGCGACGCGCGCGTCCAGTTCCTTGCCGGCGTAGCCACGGATGCGGGCGACGAAGCGCAGGAAGGCGGTGACGGTCATTTCCGGGTAGGTCGGCGCGCCCTCCGGTAGGAAACCGAGCGCTCGGCGTGCAGCGACGCTATCGGATTGCACATCGTGGCCCATGATGCGCGCGGTGCCGGCGCTGGGGGTGACGAAGCCGGCGAGCATCTTCATGGTGGTGGATTTCCCGGCGCCGTTGGGGCCGAGGAAGCCGAGCACCTCGCCCCTGGCGACGCTGAAGGACACGTTGTCGACGGCGGTGAAGCCGCCGAAGCGTTTGGTCAGGCCCTCGATCTCGATTGGCGCGCCAGCCACACTATGTTCCTCCGCTGCCCGTCATGTCCCGGCGCTTGTAGGGCGCCGATGGTCGGAGATACCGCAATTACGCGGGTTTGCAAGCGGGTCGGCCGGCGGCGGCGGCGGATGACCGCGTATTAATGCCGGGGTAAACCGGAATGGCAGGCGGCATTTCGCTGCGCCGAAGCGGATTCCCGACCGTTGTTAAGCATGCTTTAGCCGTGGGCGGGCATCGTGCTCCGATGCAGACGCACAATTTCGAATTCCTCGGCCGGCGCATCGAGCTGTGGTCGCATCCCGACCCCGACCATCTGGCGATGGCGATCCGCAACGCCCGGTCGTTCTACGAACTCGATGTCCTGATGAAATGCCGGGAGCTTTATCTGCCGGGCACCGCGATTATCGACGTGGGGGCCAATATCGGCAATCACGCGGTGTTCTTCGGCGCCATCCTGGATGCCCCGGTCTATGCTTTCGAACCGTACCGGGCGAGCTACGAACTGCTGGAGCGCAACATCGCCGCCAACAACCTCCACGGCCAGATCGTCGCGCAGTGCTGTGCCATCGGCGCGCAAGACGGCGTCGGATCGCTGCAACCCGGCTCGCCGGGCAATTTCGGCACCGTGCAGGTTAGCTTCGGCGCCGGCGACGTGCCGGTCAGGAGCCTGGATAGCCTCGCCATCCCCGGCCCGGTCGGCCTGCTGAAGGTGGATGTCGAGGGTAACGAGGTTCCGGTGCTGCAAGGCGCGGCGGCGCTGATCCGCGCATGGCTGCCCGACATCGTCGTCGAGGCGGGGCAGGCGCATGAATTCCAGGCGGTCGCCGAAATTCTGCTGGAGTTCGGCTACGTCCCACGCGGCCGCTACGCCTGGACCGCGACCTATCTGTTCTCGGCGATCGATCAGGCGAGGCGTATGGGGGCTGTCCTGTCGGCATCGTGACGACGGCGGAGCAGTAGGGTGGGTAAGCGAAGCGCCACCCACCAAAGCAACGTGCCACAAACACCGACCGTTGTCCCATATCCAAGGCGTCGTCGTTCTAGACTGCTCTGGGGCCGCGCGGGCGGGGGCTTGCGTTGGTGGGTGGCGCTTCGCTTA
>PKWQ01000058.1 GCA_003133265.1 Acetobacteraceae bacterium | reverse complement strand
CGGCGACCACGCTCCTTACGTGCTGCTTCCGATCATTCCGAAGCAGTGAATGGCGGCCCTCGGCGAGTCCGGGGTGCTTGCCGAGACTCGATAACGATAAACCAATAAAGGAAATACCGATGCAAGTGATTCATGGCGGACGCCCCGCCGCGGTCCGCGCGGCGATCGTCGGGCTGGGCAGCTGGGGGCAGAATTTGGTCAACAGCACCCAAGGCAAGAGCGAACTGATCCACTTCGTCGCGGGCACCAGCCGTACCCTCGACAAGGCGCGCGATTTCGCGGCGCGTCAGAACATCCCATTGGTCGACAACTACGAGGCGGTGTTGGCCGATCCCAACGTCGACGCGGTGGTGCTGGCGACCCCGCATTCGATGCACGCGGAACAGATCATCGCGGCCGCCAAGGCGGGCAAGCACGTGTTTACCGAAAAGCCGCTGGGCCTGGACGCGAAGAGCGCAGCCGAAGCGGCTGCGGCATGCGCGCAGAACAGGGTGACTCTTGCCGTCGGCTACAACTGGCGTTTTCAGCCCGCGCTGCAGGAGATCGGCCGCATGCTCAAAGACGGCCGGCTCGGCCAACTGCTGCATATCGAAGGCAATTTCTGCGGACCCAGTGCCTATCGTTTCGGCAGCAACCATTGGCGCCAGGATCGCGATGAGGTCCCGGCCGGAGGCATGACCGGACGCGGTGTGCACGTGGTCGACGCGATGCTCTTCCTGGCCGGCAAGATCGAGTCGGTGGTGGCGCAGAGCTTCCGGCTGGCGCAGGATTTCGGCGTCGACGACACGACGTCGATGTTGTTTAAATTCCGCGGCGGCGCCACCGGCTATCTGGGCACCGTGATTGCTACTGCCGAGACCTGGCGGATGCAGATCTTCGGCTCTAAAGGCTGGGCCGAGGTCGGAGCCGTGGAGCACTTGACGACCTGGCAGATGCGGGTTTGTTATCTCGATCCCGAAAATACCCTGGTCAAGCAGAAGCCCCAGCTCATGACGTTTCCGCAAACCAGTACGGAACGCGCCGAGCTTGAGCACTTTGCGAAGGCCGCGATGGCGGGACAGCCGCTCGCGGTCGTTGACGGTGACGAGGTACATAATGTGGCGGTGCTCGAAGCGATCGTCAGGTCGGCGCAGGACCGGACGAGCGTCCGACTGGATTAGATATATCGTCGTGCCTTCACAAAAGTGGAACCCTGTGTCTTTGCTCAAACCGCTGTCGTGGTTCCTGCGAAACCTGGAACCTGGTGTCGTTCTGTTAAGGAGGAGGCTTCAATGATCGCAGTTCGCTTTCTGGCCGGGATGTGCGTAGCGCTGATGTTCGGTGTGTCGATGGATTCATCTGCCCAACCGGCCCTCAAGGACTACCCAAAAAAACCGATCCGCGCGATCGTGCCGTCCCCGCCGGGCGGCCCGCCTGACATCATCATGAGGATGCTCGCGCCCAAACTTGGCGCGGCTCTGGGGCAGCCGGTCGTGGTGGAAAACCGCGCCGGTGCCGGAGGAATCGTCGGCACTGCGTATGTGGCGACGCAGCCGCCGGATGGCTACACCTGGCTGTTCACCACCGCGTCGCACACCAACATTCCGCCCTTCAACGAAAATGTCCACTACGACCCGGTCAAGGATTTCACGCACGTGACGTTGGCCGCGCAGAATTTCGGCCAAGTGCTGGTCATCAACCCAAATGTACCGGCCAGAAATGTGCAGCAACTGATCGCGCTCGCGAAGAAAGACCCGGGCAAGCTGACGTATGGCTCCGCCGGTATTGGTACGGCGAGCCATATCCCGGCCGAAGTGATGAAGTCGATGACCGGCACGGACATCCTCATGGTGCCGTACCGAGGCGTCGCGGAGGCCATGACCGACCTCATCGGCGGCCGCATCGACATGTTCTTCGTAGGGACGCAAATCGCGCTTCAGCACGTGCAGACCGGCAGGTTGCGGGCATTAGCGGTCACAGGCGCGAAGCGCTGGAAAGGAATGCCCGACGTGCCGACGATGCAGGAGGCCGGTCTCAAGGACTTCAACGTCGTCAATTGGTTCGGCCTCTGGCTGCCGGCAGGAGCGTCGCCGGAGCTGGTTGCGCGACTCCAAACCGAGATGGTCAAGGCCATGGGCGACGCGGACGTCAAGCAGCAATTCGAGACGTTGGGACTCGAAGCCGTTGGCTCGAAACCGGACGACTTCGCCAAGTTCGTGAGCAAGGAAGCCGCCATTGCCCGAGAGATTGCGCGCAAGATCGGCGCAACACCCGCCGGGGCGTCGAAGTGAACGCTGGCAACCTCGAACCGTGGCAGTGGCCGGAAGCGCAGTGGCGCGGGATTGTCGGCCAAGTGCGGGCGGGCCGGTCGCTCCGGCCAACGCAGTGGAAGGACGGGGCGCGCTGTGCTGTCGCGCTTTCTTTCGACTCGGATCACGAAACGAATGAGTTGCGCGAGGGCGGAGAATCAATCGGGAAGCTTGCGCAAGGGCAGTACGGCAACCGCCAGGGCGTTCCAAGAATCCTCGATCTTCTCGCTATGCATGACGTGAAGGCGAGCTTCTTCGTGCCGGCCGTGACGGCGCTACTCCATCCAGACGAACAGCGGCGGGTTGCGGCTGAAGGCCACGAGATCGGCATCCATGGCTGGATCCACGAGCGGAACTCGGTGCTGCCGCTCGCCGCCGAGCGTGACCTGCAAATGCGTTCCGCCGATACGCTCGAGCGCATTGCCGGCGTTCGGCCGGTAGGCATCCGCACCCCCTCGTGGGATTTCAGTCCGAATACCCTCGCAATCACGCGTGACATGGGGCTGATCTATGACTCGTCGCTGATGGCCGACGTCGACTGCTACGAGCTGCTCATGAACGGCGAGAGTACCGGCGTGGTCGAACTGCCGGTGGAGTGGATTCGCGACGACGCCGTCTATTTCAACATGAACCGGTTCGCGGGCCTTCGGCCGTATACGCCACCCTCCGACGTGTTCGACATATTCAAACGGGAGTTCGACGGCGCGTACAAGGAAGGTGGCTTGTTTCAACTCACGATGCATCCGCACATCAGCGGTTATCGTTCGCGCATCTGGATCCTCGAAGAGTTGATCCGGTACATCCGGTCGCATGACGGCGTGTGGTTCGCAACCCATGCCGAGATCGCCCGCTACGCCAAGGCGCACGCCGTCTGATGATCGACAACTTCTCGAACTCGCAGACGGTACGCAAGTCCGTCGTCGCGACCCGCGGCGGTGTGGTTGCTGCACAGCATCGCCGCGCCGCCGAGGCTGGTGCCGCTGTCCTGGAGAACGGCGGCGACGCAATCGACGCCGCCATTGCCACCTCATTCGCGATCGGCGTGGTCGAGCCCTGGATGAGCGGCCCGGCTGCGGGCGGATGCATGACGCTCTGGCGCGCTGCCGAAGCCCGTGCATACACGATCAGCTACGGCATGCGCGCGCCATCGGAACTGGATCCCGCCGATTATCCGCTGGCCGGAACCGGCAAGGCATCCGACCTCTTCCCGTGGCCCGCCGTGAAGGACGAGCGCAACGTTCGGGGCGCAACCGCAATAGCGGTACCTGGCGTCGTAGCTGGAATGGGGCTGGCGCACGAGCGCTTCGGCCGGATGCCGTGGCGCGATCTGCTGGCGCCCTCCATTGCGCTCGCCGACCAGGGGCTGCTGGTGGACTGGTATTCAGCGTTGCTGATGGCGTCGAACGCGAGAGCACTGGCGCTCGATCCTGATGCGGCTGCGATGTTCCTTGAAGATGGTCACTGGCCCATCATCGGCGCCTGGACTGCGCTGACCGAGAAGCGGCTCAATCAAAATGCATTCGCGGGAACCCTGCGCCAGATTGCCGAAGGCGGCGCCAAAGCGTTTTACACTGGCGACATCGCAAGGGCACTCGTGAAAGACGTGCGCCAGAAGGGTGGCTGCCTGTCGGAGAAGGATCTCGCCTCGTATCGTGCGGAGATCGTCGACGCGCTGGTGGTCCCCTATCGCGGAGGTTATGTGTTCGCCGCGCCCGGCATGACCGGAGGACCGAGTCTTGTGCGCTGCCTCAACATGCTCGCGCAGACGCTGGCGCCAGTCCCGGGCCCGCCGGGGTCCGACAGTTATGTTG
>PKWQ01000139.1 GCA_003133265.1 Acetobacteraceae bacterium | reverse complement strand
GGTTCGTCGTCGGCCAACTCGGCATCGGCATCCTGAGCGAACGCAAGGGCCGACGCATCGCTATTTTTTCCAGCATCAGCATGTATGCGCTCGGTGCGCTGCTCAATTCCGTGGCTCCCGACATTATCTCCTTCATTGCCGCGCGCTTCGTCAGCGGCTGCGGTATCGGGGCATTCATCGGCGTGGCCAGCACCTATGTCAGCGAAGTCATGCCCGCGCCGATCCGTGGCAAATTCGCTGCGTGGATCACGCTTCCGGCTCTTGTCGGTGGCAGCGGGACGGTTTTCGTGGCTCTGGCGATCGTTCCGAACTTCACGGACGGCTGGCGCATTCTTCTCGCGCTGCCGGTCATCGGCTTGATTCCGCTTATTCTTGGCGCGCACGCACTTCCCGAGTCGATCAGATGGTTGATCGAACATGACCGGATCGATGCGGCGACGCAAATAGTTACGCTCATGGAGACTCGTGCCAAGCGGAAGCTCGGTTCGGCAGAGCTGCCACCCGTTCAAGCCTCGGTCAAGGCGGCCGTTGAGACCGAAGAGCGGGTGAATTTTACCGCGATGTCGATCTTCCGGCCGCCGGTCCTCCGCTACACCGTCATCTTCTTCTTTGTGTGGTTTTGGAATTATGTCGCCGTCTACGGGTTCGGCACCATGGGGGTGACGTTGCTTATCCAACACGGGTACTCGCTGGTGCATAGCATCCAAATGGCGATCGCCGGCGGTGTCGGCTTCGTTGCCGGCGGACTGATTTCTCCTTTCATCAGCGATCGGTTCTCGCGCAAATGGCCACCCTTCGTCGTGACGGTGCTGCTTGGGGCCGAGCTTCTGCTGCTCGGCATTTTCCCCGGGCCGGTCCTGATCACGCTGTATTTTTTCCTCGCCGCCTTCCAGGTGGGTATCTTCGCGCCGCTGATTTATCTATTGACAGCGGAGCACTTCCCGACATCCGGGCGAAATGTTGGCATGGCATTTTCCAATGGCGTGGCGCATGTCGGCGGGGCCATCGGGCCATTCATGGCGACCTTCGTTGCCGCCAGTTTCGGGTTCGGAGCGATGTTCCTCTCTCTGTCGGCCTGCTTCTGGCTCTGCGCGCTCTGTCTGCTATTTGCCAAACAGACCACGAAGCGCAATCTCGAGGCCATCGTCGTATCTGAATTCGAAAGCTGAACAGTCAATGAGCTGAGCCACAGAACGGGGTCTGGCCGGTCGCCACCCCGGCATGGCCAGGCCCCATTGCTGGCGGCGTTAAAACCAGTGTGCCGATTCATCGCTGCCGAAGGTTTCCGCGATGCGCGTTGCGGCGTTCAAAACCGATTTCGATAGGGCGCTTAGCCTTTCAGGTCCCAGCCGGTCGGTTGGACCGCCCACCCCGACCGCAGCCAAAGGCGGGCGGCCACCGCTGGTAATCGGCGCGGCGATACTGTTTCGGCCCGTCGTCCAGCCGCCGATCGTAATCGCGAAACCACATCGACGGATTTTCTCGAACTCTTCAAGCAGCATTGGCACGTCGAGGGATGCGGCCTGCGGAACCGTCCGTACCGTCCGAGCGAGGAGTTGCTCAGGATTCGGCTGGTGCGCCAGCAATGCCCTGCCGGAGGCCGGAAAAGCAGCGGGCACACGCCAACCCGTCTGGATGCCGGACTGCAAGGGATAGACCGCGTCGATTGCATCCAGGTACAAGATGTCGATTCCATTGAGCACTGCCAGGAAGACGACCTCGGCGGTTTCCTCGCTCAGTTGCCGCAGCAACGGACGCGCCGCCCGCCTCAGGCTATTGCGATTGATGATTTTGCACCCGATCTCCCATGCTTTCAGGCTGAGATGATAGAGTGAGGTCCCTTGTTCCTTCTGCACATACCCGAGTTCGGTGAGGGTATTCAGTATCCGGTGGGCGTTGCTCTTATGCAGGCCAAGCGTGCGGGCCAACTCGGTGACACCGAGAGGCTTGGGGGATTGCGCCAGCGTCTCGATGACCCGCATTCCCTTGACGATCGTCGAATCGAGCCGCGCCTTGACGTCCTGTGTCAAAGATACCCCTTCACCGGATGCGACGTTGTCTGAAACCCCCATTGCCATGCTCGCTGAAGAATCTTTGCCAGCCGATCTCAAGCGATCTACGCGTCCTGGACCGGGTTGCACCACTACCGTCTTAGCGGCGAATTCGCAATCAACAATGTGGCAAAGCGGGTGCCCCCAACCATGATCTCTGTTGCAGATGCTCGCGTTGACGGTTACCCTTTTCTCAGTCGCCCCGCCTTCGCCGTCCATCTGGGGAATCTCAGCTAAAGCCTCGCTTCTGAACAAATAAACCAACGAAACCATGTTATCGCCGCGCCCGATTGAATCCAGCGGCCACAGGGTTGAGGTTGGTATTTGTGCATGAGCCCTAAGGGCATGGTTGCTGTTGTAGCCATTCTAAGGGGAGCTTGTTAAGTACCGAAACAAGACGAGGGAGGAGAACACCATGAAACGACGCACGTTCGGCCTGTTCGGCCTGCTTGCCCTGGCTGCCGGCGCTGCGCTTCCCGCACCGCCGGCCCGTGCTGCCGACGTGCTGACGATCGGCGCCATCTCGGCGCTCACCGGCGCCGGATCGTCCTGGGGTCTCGCGGTCGCCGCCGGCCCACAGCTCGCCGCCGCCGAGATCAACGCCAAAGGCGGGCTGAAGGTGGGTGACAAGACCTACGAAGTGAAGGTGCTCGCCTATGACGAGCAGTACACGGCGGCCGGCACCGTCGCCGCCTACACCCGCCTGGTGATGCAGGACGGCGTCAAATACATCCTCGGCCCGCTCAGCTCTGCCGGCACCGTCGCCATCAAGGACATGGTGGAGGAGAACAAGACCATCATCTTTACCGGCGGCTATACCCGCAAGGCGATTGACGCCAACACGCGGTTTCTGTTCCGCGCCTACTCCACGCCCGTCGAGTACGGACCGGCGATGATCCGCTGGCTGCGCGACCATCAGCCGGAAGGCCAGCGCCGCGTCGTCCTGCTCAACCCTAACGACGAGACCGGCTGGGACGGCCAGGATGTTCAGCAGGCCGCCTACAACGGCAACGGCTTCCAGGTGCAGGGGCACGAACTCTACGAGCGTACGCTGAAGGACTTCCAGCCGGTGCTGACCAAACTGCTGGCCCAGAAGCCCGACGTCATCGAACTCGGCACCTCATCGCCCGCGACCGCCGGCCTGATCGTGCGCCAGGCGCGCGAGATGGGCTTCAAGGGCCGCTTCATGAAGAACGGCGGCCCTGGCCCGCGCGACATCGTCGCCGCCGCCGGCAAGGAGGCCGCGGAGGGGGTGCTCAACTACCTGATCGCCGACCCGAACAACGCCGCCTACGCCCGCCTGTCGGCCGAGTTCAAGAAGGACAAGGGCTTCGAGCCGAACGAACTCTTCATCTCCTTCTATGACGCGACCCGCGTGCTGTTCGCCGCCATGCAGAAGGCCGGCACCGTCACCGACAGCGACAAGGTGCGCCAGGCGATCGCGCAGGTGATGCCGTTCCCCGCCGCGATGGGCGGTGAGATCACGCTCGGCGGCAAGCAGACCTATGGCGCCGACACGCAGTTCTATACCACCCCGTATGTCGGCGAGATCAGGAACGGCGAGCCGGTCGTGCTCGGCATCGCGAAGTAGCAGGCGCGGGTCGGCGCGCCGACGCCAAGGATGGTTAACCACCGAAACCACACAAGGGAGGAGTACCGACATGAAACGACGCACATTCGGCCAGCTTGCCCTGGCCACCGGCGCCGCGCTCGTCGCGGCACCGGCCCGCGCTGCCGACGTGCTGACGATCGGCGCCCTCGCGCCGCTCACCGGCGCCGGCGCGTCCTGGGGCATGGCGGTCCAGGGCGGCGCGGAGATCGCCGCCGCCGCCGCCAATGCCAACGGCGGACTGAAGGTCGGCGACAAGACCTACCAAGTGAAGGTGGTCGCCTACGACGAGCAGTACACCGCGGCCGGCTGCATCGCCGCCTACACCCGCATGGTGCAAGAGGGCATCAAATACATCCAGGGGCCGGTCAGTTCAGCAGGCGCCCTCGCGATCAAGGACATGGTCGAGGAGAACAAGACGCTGATGTTCAGCGGCTGCTACACGCGCAAGGCGATCGACGCCAAGACACGGTTTTTCTACAAGAACGCCTCCACGCCGGTCGAGTACGGCCCGGCGATGATCCGCTGGCTCGCCGCGCATCAGCCCGCCGACAAGCGTCGCGCCGTCCTGCTCAACCCCAACGACGAGACCGGCTGGGACG
>PKWQ01000115.1 GCA_003133265.1 Acetobacteraceae bacterium | reverse complement strand
GTGAGGACGAGCGTGCGCGTCTCGGCGTCGTAGAGGGCGATGTCGGTGAAGGTGCCACCGACATCGGCACCGGCGATGAAGCGCGTCATAGTCCATACACCTCCCGCGCTGCCTCGGGCGAAATCAGGCCGGCGTCGAGATCCTCCCGCACCCGGGCGCGATCGCGGCTAAGGGGATCGCCAAAGCCGCCGCCGCCGGGGTAGCGCACGCGCAGACGATCGCCACCGGCGATGGGGCTTTTGCCCTTCAGCGGAAAACCGCTCTCGCGCCCGTTCCAGATGACGCGCGAGGTCGCGCCGGGCAGACCGCCGAGCACGCCGAGGGCAGGGTGATGCACGCGCTCGACCAGCAGCGAGAGTGTCGCATTCTGATCTGTCGCCAATTCGACCTCCACATCCTGGCCGAGGCCGCCGCGGGTGCGGCCAGGGCCACCGGAGTCGGTCGCCAGTTCCTTGCGCCAGATGCGCAGCGGCGAGAGGGCCTCGATGATTTCCATCGACCCGCACACGACGTTCGATGGAAAGCATGTGGCCGACAGACCGTCGCGCGTCGCCCGCGCCCCCATGCCGCCATTGATGAACAGGATTGCGGTATAGCGGCGCCGGTCCTCCTGATAGCCGGAGACAATGACGCGCAGCGTGGGCGCGCTGCCAGATTCAGCGATGATGCGATCGCCCAGCACTGGCGCCAGCGCCGCGTAAATCGTCGCGGCCAGGCAATGCCCGACCAGTTGGCGGGCATGCACCGGGGCCGGAAACCGCGGGTTCAGGATCGTGCCCTCTGGCGCCGAGACATGGATCATCCGGTAGGTGCCCTCGTTGCGCGGGGTTTCCGGGTCCAGCGCGCATTTCAGCGGGTAGCAGGAATAGGCCTCGGTGTAGTTCATCACCACGTTCAGGGCGCGGCCGACTTCAGGGGAGGTGCCGGTGTAGTCGAGAAAAAGCTCCTCGCCGGTTTTGGTGATGGTGACTTCCAGATGCACGGGCTCCTCGTCGGTGCCGTCGAGATCGACGGCGCCGCGATAGACGCCGTCGGGAATTTTCACCAGCGCCCGTCGCATGGCCTGCTCGGAGCGGTTACAGATCTCATCCGCGATGGGGGTCAGATCGTCGATGCCCTCGCGCGTGATCAGGTCGATCAGGCCGCGCGCGGCCGTATCGCCGGCGGCGACCTGTGCCGCAACGTCGCCGAGCACCTGATCGGGCAGGCGGGAATTGGCACGGATGATGGCTTCGATATCCCGATTCCGCCGCCCCTCGGTCATGAACAGCAAGGGCGGGATGCGCAGGCCTTCCTCGAACACCTCGCGCGTATCGGCCGACCACAGCGTGCCGCCCATGTCGGCCATGTGGGCGATGCTGCCGGTCCAGCCCATCAGCCGACCGCGTGCGAATACCGGCGCGACGATGGTGATATCCGGCAGATGGCCCGAGGTCAGCCAGGGGTCGTTGCAGATACCGACATCGCCATCGCGCCACTCCGCGGCGGGGCGGATGGACAGAAAATGCGCCAGCGTGCGCGAGAGCGTCATATTGAACGAGGGAATGCCGATGGTGTTCTCCGCCATCGCCCGCCCGGCGGCGTCGAAGATCACGCAGGCGAAATCGTTGGATTCCCGTACGGTCGGCGAAAACGAGGTGCGGCGCAGCGTCGCGGCGGCCTCGTCGGCGATGGCGATCAGGCGGCGCCAGATCACCGGCAGCGCGATCGGGTCGCGGGCGATGCTCGCAGCGGCGGATGCAGTCATGCGGGCCACTCTCCGGTCAAGGTTGGTCGGCGGCCAGCCTGCGCGTCAGCATGCGGCCGATGGTGATGAACAGCAGCAGAAGAGCCGATTGCGCCAGTGCCATGACGGCGACAAGGCTGGTCGATCCGCGCTCCCAGAAATCGAACATCGCGAGCGAAAACACCTGGGTGGAGGAGGTATAAAGGAACAAGGCGGTAGCAAACTCCCGGAACGACAGCACAAGCAGCAGGATCATGCTGGCGAGAATGCCGGGCCAGGCCAGCGGAATGACGATCCGCCGCAGCGTCGTGAACAAGCCAGCCCCGCTGAGGCGCGAACTCTCTTCCAGTTCTGGATGGATCTGTACCAGGGTGGCAGAAATCGCGCTGACGCCCTGTGGCGCAAATTGCGAGATATAGGCAAAGACGATGATCCAGACGGTGCCGTACAGCCCGACCGGCAAGCTGATCCAGGACCAGAGATAGCCAAGTCCAATGATCAGCCCGGGAATGGCCACAGGCAGGATCGCGATCATGTTCAGCAGTCGCCGCCCCGGCAGCCGCGTGCGATGCACGATATAGGCGACCGCGAAATACAGGATCGAGCCAAGCCCGACGGTCGCCAGCGACACCAGCAGCGAATTGGACAGCGCATCGCGCACCACGGGATCGTTCATCGCCACGGTGAACTGCCGCGTGGAGAACTGGCTGGTCCTAACCATCGCGGCGAGGCTGGAGAAGAACAGGTTCTTCCGTAACGCGATGAACAGCAATGCCGAAAACGGCAGCACCACGACGCAAGCGAGATACAGCATCCCCAGCGTGGCGAGCGGCCAGCGCATCACGCCCAGGCGCACCGGCTGGCTGCGCAACCCCTTGCCCGCGACCGTGACGAAACTGCGGCGGCCGAGAAAGCGGTGCTGCAGGATCACCAGGGTGACCGTCAGCAACAGCAGCAGCACACCCAAGGCCGAGGCCTCGTTCACCTTGGGCGGCGCAAAGCCGATCAGTTCCCAGATCCGCACGGACATGACATGCACCCCGCCGGGCTCGCCCAGCACGGCGGGAATCGCGAAGATCTCCATCAGCAGCACGAAGACCAGCAACCCCGACGATAGTAATGCCGGGGCGACCAGCGGTGCCGTGATGTTCGCCAGCACCCGCAGCGGGCCGGCGCCGCACATGGCGGCCGCTTCCTCCAGCGCGGCGTCCATGTTGCGCAAGGCAGCGGCCATGAACAGGAACACGTAGGGGCAATAATAGATGGCAAACACGAAGCCAATGCCGCCCAGCGAGTAGATGTTCACCGAGACGCCCACCCCCACCGCGCGCAGCACGATGTTGATGATCCCACTGCGCGGGGAGGCCAGCACGTCCCAGGCGAAGGCGCCGACCAGCGGGGGCACGAACATTGGCATGATCGCCACGGCCTCGAGCAGGCGGCGCGCCGGGACGTCGGTGCGCACCGCGAGCCATGCCAGCGCCGCGCCGATGACCAGCGCTCCCGCCGTGCCGATCAGTGCGGCCGCCACGGTGGTACCGAGCAATGCCGCGAAGTCCTGTCCGGACAGCACCGCGGCATAATTGGAAAACGTGAGGCCGGACCAGTTGAATTGCAGTGCCCGCGGCGGATCGGAGAGCAAGGAGCCGATGATGAGAACGCCGACGGGCAGCACGATCAGTACCAGCAGGACGGCGGCAAGAACCGCCACGGCGATGCGGCCGCCGATACGGTTCATGGCACTGGGCGCGGGATGACGCGCGCGTGCTCGGGACGGATATGCAGCCAGGCCTCGCTGCCTTCCTCGATCGCGGGCAATGTTCCCAGGCTGACGACGTCGATCTCCGTTCCCATCCAGCGCAGGGTGATCCGGGTCGACGTGCCCTGGTAGCGCAACCCGGTGATCCGCACCTGGTGCGCGTGTTCGCCTTGGGTGGCCTCGATGCGGCAATCCTCGGGATGGACGACGACGTCCACGCGCTCGCCCGGGCGGACCGGGACGGTATGGGCGGCGATCAGCGCGCGGCCGTCATCGCAGCGGACGCGGACGAAGCCGGGGCCGGCGAAACCTTCCACCACCGCGTCGAATATGTTGGCCGTCGAGATGAACTCGGCCACGAACCGGCTTGTGGGCGTGCGATACAGTTCCCGCGGCGTGCCGGTCTGCACCACGCGCCCGGCCTTCATGACGATGATGCGGTCGGCCAGTTCCACGGCCTCAGTCTGGTCATGGGTGACGTAGATGCTGGTGAGCCCGGTTTCGCGCTGCAGCGATTTCAGCTCGACGCGAAGGCGCTCACGCAATTTGAGGTCGAGATTGGACAGCGGCTCGTCGAACAGCACCATGGCCGGGTTGAAGACGAGGGCACGGGCGAGCGCCACCCGCTGCATCTGCCCGCCGGACAGCGCCGTCGCGGGGCGGTCCGATTCCTGGCCCAATCCTACCCGCTCCAGCACATCCGCCACGCGGCGTTTGCGTTCGCCGCCGCCCACCCGGCGCACCCGCAGCGGGTAGGCGACGTTCTCGAATACCGTCATGTGCGGCCAGATCGCGTAGGATTGGAACACCATGCCGATGTTGCGCTGTTCCGGCGGTACGAACAGCCGCTCGGCCGGCGCGCAGACGCGGCGCCCGTCGATGTCGATACTCCCGGCGTCCGGCTCTGCCAGCCCCGCGATCATGCGCAACGTGGTGGTCTTGCCGCAGCCGCTGGGGCCGAGGATCACTACGAACTCGCCCTCGCTTACGTCGAGTGCCACGTCGTCAACAACGGTGGTAGTCCCGAAGCGCTTGGTGAGGCCCCGGACGCGACATTTTTCGACCATGCAGTTCGGACCCGTCTGCTCGCCTCGTAGCTGTTTCTCGGATCGAACATCCGAAACTGCGCCCAACCGTGGCGTGTGTGCGGGGGCGAAGCAAGCCCCCACCTTGGTTGATTGCGGGAAAAATGCACGACGACCGACCCAGGCACGATCTCTACGCGCAATGCCGAAATCGTGACGTTTGCCCGAACCTATCCCGCCGTCTTCAGCGCAATCAATCCCTGCGCCTCCAGCATAGGGAAAATTCCGCCACCAAGCATCATGTCCAGCAGCATCTTCGGCAGCTTGCTCACCGCCAGCGCCTGGCCGGTGCGGGCGTTCCGCACCGTCCACTCCTCTATGATCAGCTCTGCCCGGTCGCCTTCCTCGAATGCCTGCGTCACGCCGGGGCACTCGAAGGCGCGGAACCCGTAATTGACGCAGTTGCGGAGGAACAGACCGTTGATCGACTCCGCCAGCAGGAATCCCACGCCGCAATTACGCAACGATCTGGCTGCCGGGCGCGACGATCCCATGCCGTAGTTGAACCCGCCGATGATCGCATCGCCCGGCTTCATCTCAGCGAGCCAGCCCGGGCGGTGGTTCATGAACACCGCGCCTGCCTGCTCCGCCTCGCCGCGGAACAGATACGGTCCCGGCAGCATCAGATCGGTGTTGATGTTGTCGCCGAACTTCCACACCTTGCCGCTCAGCATGTTGTTGCCGCTCATGCCGCATCTCCCTCGAAGAATGCGCCCGGATGGGTGATCGCGCCGGCCAGCGCGGAGGCTGCCACCGTTGCCGGGGAGCCCATGAAAATGCGGGCGGAAGGATCGCCCATGCGGCCCTTGAAATTGCGCGTGCTGGCAGTGATGCACACTTCATCGGGGCCGAGCAGGCCCATATGGCCGCCGATGCAGGCGCCGCAGGTGGCGGGGGTGACGACCGCGCCGGCCTCCATGATCGTTTCGATGTATCCAGCCTTCAGCGCGGCGCGAAAAATTGCCTGCGTGCCGGGGGTGACAATAAACCGCGTGCCCTTCGCCACCTTGCGGCCGGCAAGCACCTTTGCCACCACCGCCATGTCGTCCAGCGTGCCGTTGGCGCAGGAGCCGACGAAGGCCTGATCGATCTTTTGCCCCGCCACCGCGCTGATTTTGACGGAATTGTTCACCACCGCGTCCGGCAACGCGACCAGTGGCTCCAGGCTGCCCAGGTCGATGGTGCGGCGTTCCTTGTAGACCGCATCCGCATCCGGCAGCGTCGGGTGCATCGTGGCGCCTGGGTTCACCCTGTGCATGTAGTCCAGCAGAGCGTCGTCCGGCTCGAAGATCACGAACTCGGCCGACAATTCGGTGCCCATCGTCGCCAGCGTGCGGCGGCCATTCAGGCTGATCGACGACATGCCGGGGCCGCCATATTCGATGTTCTGGTTGACATGCGCGCCGTATTCTCCGGCGATGAACAGGAAAATGTCCTTGGCCGATACGCCCGGCCGCAACTTGCCGGTGAAGTCGTAGCGGATTGTTTCACCCACCCGGAACCACGTCGTGCCGGTGGTGATCGCGAACAGCATGTCCGGTCCGCCGACGCCGCGCGCCGCGCAGTTGAATGCACCGGCGGCGCAGGTGTGCGAGTCGCCGTTCACCAGAACGGTCCCTGGAAGTGCATAGCCTCGGTCGGCGACCACGGCATGCGCGATTCCCTGGTCCGGGCCGACATCGTGCAGCCGTTCGATGCCGAATTTCTCCGCGAACAGGCGCCCCGCGCGTTGCGCCATGGCGGCCTGAATCGTGGGCGCCGGCACCAGGTGATCGAAGACGATCGCCACCTTCGACTTGTCGTGGAGCTTCAGCACCTCCCGCCAGCCTTCCGGCAGGAAGGTCATGTCCATCAGGACAGCCGTCTCCACGTCCACCACGGCAACATCGCCTGGCTTGACGTGCGATCCGCCGCTGGCGCGCGACAGTATCTTTTCGGTGATTGTCATTCCCATGATGGCCGCTCCCCCCCGGTTGCGCGTCGCCGAGCATGCGGCGCAATCCCGCGTACCGCAACCGGAGACGTTGCTCTGGATGTTTTCCCCATCCGCGTGCAAGATCAGGTGAAAGATGGGGCAGGGTGCCGCGCCGCCCGCGGCGCCGGGCCGGCGGAACGTTTGAATGCAAGGGGGAAGCAATGGCTTTTATACTGCACAGACGGCAAATCCTGCTCGCCGTGCCGGCGACGCTGTTGGCGGGCACCGCGCGTGCCGCGACGGGCAGCGGCAGCGCCACGTATCCGGTCGCCGTACCCAGCTATCAACAGCAATTCATCGCCATGGAGCAGGGGTTCTTCAAGGACGAAGGCTTCGACTTCAAGTTGGTCCAGGGCGGCAGCGGGGTAAAATCGCGCGAGATCATGGCGTCCGGCGAGGTGGATTTCTCGATCGAAGACATCCTTCACTGTCTCCAACTCAATGCTCACGGGCGGCCGGCCCGGTCGGTGAACGCGGCGGACACGCGCTCGCCGAGCCAATATTTTATCATTCGCAAGGATTTGTACGACAGTGGCATAGACACGCTGCAGAAATTCGCGGCGTGGAAACGCCCGGGTGGCGGCAAGCCGATCCTGGGCGTTTCCTCCATTGGTGGCACCGCGCATCTCTGGGCGAATTTCTTCATGGAGCATTTCGGTCTGGCCGACGATGTGGCCTGGGTCGGCGTCGGCAATGTCGATACGATGATGGGATCGTTGAAGACAAAACAAATAGACCTGCTGGCCTCGACCGCGGCAATAAAGGTGGACGCCGAAGCGCATGGCTGGGGCAAGACCATCTTCCGCGGTTCAGATGAAAAGGTCTGGAACGAGATTGTCGGCGGCAACGTGCCGGTCAATGTGAGTATCTGCCTGCTGAGCACGGTGCAGAAGCAGCCAGAGAAAGTGCAGGCCTACGTGAACGGCGTGCATCGCGCCTCCCAGTGGATCAAGACGCACACAATAGAGCAGATCTACGACGTGATTGAGCCGTATGTCGGCAGCACCTCGCGTGAGGGAAACCTGATCGAGATCCAGGCGGTGAAGGATGTCACCGACTTCAACGGTATTGTCGATCCGGCCGCTTATGAGCGTGGCGGAAAATGCTGGTATCGGGAACTGACTGGACTGAAGCCCGTACCGCTGGCGGACGTCTTCGATGCCAGCTTCATGCTCAAGGCGAAGGCGAAGTACCCCAACGGATGACGCCATCCATTCGTATCGAGACACGCGATCTCGGCAAGGTTTTCGCCATCGATGGCCGCGACATGCGTGCCGTCGATGGCGTCTCGCTCTCCATCCGCGAGGGAGAATTCGTCGCGCTGCTCGGTCCGTCCGGCTGCGGCAAGAGCACGATCCTGAACATGATCGCCACGTTGTTGTCCACCAGCAGCGGGGAAATTCTGATCGACGGCAAGGCGATCGACCCGCGCCGCCCGGACCCGAAGGTCGGTTACGTGTTCCAACGGGACACGCTGTTTCCCTGGCGGACGGTACAGGCAAATATCGGCTACGCATTGGAATTGTCCGGCGTTCCCGCCGCGGAACGCCGCGAACGCACCGAAACCGCGCTCGCCCAGGCCGGCTTGCAGGGTTTTGGACATTACTATCCGGCTTCGCTCTCAGGCGGCATGCGGCAACGCGCGGCGCTGATGCGCACCCTGATCGTGCAGCCGCAAATTCTGCTGATGGACGAACCGTTCGGTGCGCTCGACACCCATACCAAACTGGAAATGCACCGGGTTCTGTTGAACATCTGGGAGCGTGAGAAACAGACAGTGCTTTTTGTCACCCACGACCTTGGCGAAGCGCTGACATTGTCGGACCGTATCATCCTGCTGTCGGCGCGCCCCGGGCGGGTGAAGGATGAATTCATCGTCGATTTCCCACGCCCGCGCGACGCGGTGACGTTGCGCGAAACCCCGGCCTACGGGGCTCTGTTCTCACGCATCTGGCACTCGCTTGGCGAGGAATTCGTGAAGGGGGCCGACACATGAGCCGCGCCGGGATCATAGCATGGCAAGTGCTGATCAGCGTGACGCTGGCGGTGGTGTGGGAATGGGGCTACGATCTGCATGAACGGGTGCCGTGGCTGGTGCCCGATCTGCTCGACCCGTATTTCGTTTCTAAACCATCGGCGATCTACGATCAGTTCCTGCACGCAAGCTGCCTGGTGGACAAGCGCGGCACATGGAATGGCTGGAGCAGCGGCGAGTTTTCCAAATGCATGGCACGGTCCGAGAACAATCTGTGGGTGGCCACGCTGGTAACGCTGAAGAACACACTGGCCGGCTTCGCGGTGGGTACCAGCAGCGGCTTCGTGCTGGGACTTGCTTTGGGGCGTTCGGACCGGCTGACCGCGATTTTTCAACCGTTCATCGTCGCCGCGAATTCGGTTCCGCGTATCGCGCTGGCGCCGATCATCATTCTGGCGTTCGGCCTCGGCAATGCCTCCAAGATCGTGACAGCCTGGTTGGTGGTCGTGTTCCTGGTGTTCTTCAACACGTTCGAGGGCGCCCGGTCGGTTGATCGCGACCACATCAGCGCCGCCCGTCTGCTCGGTGCCAGCGAATGGCAGATCACCCGCACGGTGATCATTCCGTCCACCATGGCCTGGCTGTTCGCCTCGCTGACCCCGGCGATTTCCTTCGCACTGATCGGCGTGATCCTCGGTGAGTTCATCGGTGCCCAGCAGGGCATCGGGCGGATGATCATCGAGGCGGAGGCACGCGGCGAGGCGGCCGGCATGATGGTTGCCGTGTTCGTGCTGATGATTGTCGGCGTGGTACTGGCGGGAATCGTGCGACGGGTTCAGGCTTATCTGCTGCGCTGGCGCCCGCAGACGGTCGGCAACCTCTAGCCGAGCGGCTGCCCTTTCAACATTGCTGCCGGAATCGGAGGCGACATGGCCGATGTAAAAAAGATTTTCGGGATCAACACCTATTCCTACACCCTGAACTGGTCGGCGGCCGATTGCATCCGGCATCTGGCGGACCAGGGCTATATCGGCGTTGAGTTGATGATGTATCCGGGACATCTCTGGCCCGATCTCGACGCGTCCGGACGCCGCGATCTTCGCCGCGCGGCCGAGGAACGGGGCGTGCGCATCATCTCGCTCAACATGCCGAACGTCGATTTGAACGTGGCCGGCGCATCGCAGGAAATGCGGGAATATTCGCTCGGTCTGCTGACGCAATTCGTTCGTCTCGCCGGCGAGCTTGGTGCGCCCGGCATCGTCGTCGGCACCGGCAAGGCCAATCCGTTGTTCCCGGCGCCGCGAGAGCTTCTAATGGGCCATTTCTACCGTGCGCTGGACCTGCTTGCGCCGGTCGCCGACGCTGTCGGCACCAAGCTTCTGGTGGAGAACATGCCCGTGGGCTTCCTGCGCGATGCCGACTCCATCATGCAGGCGCTGGCGGCCTACGGGAACGACCGCATCGGCGTCATCTACGATGTCGCCAACGGGCATTTCATCGGCGAGGACCTGCGCGAGGGCCTGCGGCGTGTACGTGATCGGCTGGCACTGGCGCATTTCTCTGACACGTTGCGTTCCGTCTACAAGCATGATCCGGTTGGAAAAGGCGACGTGCCGTTTGCCGGTGTGGCGCCGGTGCTGGCGGAAGTCGGCTATAAGGAAATGCCGGTATTGGAGATTATTTCCCACGATGCGGATGCCGACATATCGGACAGCGTGCAACGCCTGGTGGCACTCGGCTATGGCTGAGCATAGGCGCTACGGGAATAGATGAGCCTGTGCCGATAAGGCTGCACTGCGGGCGCATCGTGACCCGTGGCGAAGGCGATGGAGGAATCGGCCATGAAAGTCGGCTTCGTCGGGGTGGGCCAGATCGGCGCGCCGATGGCGGGACATTTGCTGCGGGCCGGGCATGACCTGACCGTGCTGGACACCAGGCAGGAGGCGATGGCGCCGCTGGTGCAGCTGGGTGCGCGGGCTGCCGCGATGCCGGCAGAGCTGTCGGAGACCTGCAGGCGGTGTTTGGTTGCCTCGCCAGCCTGTCTGCCTTTCGTGATGTGGTTGCCGGGCCAAACGGCCTGCTGAACGGTGGCGCGATGCGCGTCTACGTCCATGTGGGGACCACCGGATCGGTCCTTGTGCAGGAGCTTGCCGAGCAGTTGGCGGCATCGGGGGTGGATACGGTCGACGCGCCGATGACCGGCGGCACCCCGCGTGCCCGCGCCGGAACGCTGACGGTGATGGCCTCCGGCCCGCGCCCGGCATTCGACTATGTAACGCCGCTGCTCGAGACCTACAGCACGAAGATCGTCTATCTCGGTGCCAAGCCCGGGATCGCCCAGACGATGAAACTGATCAACAACATGGTCTCCGCCGCCAACCTTGCCGTGGCTGCGGAGGCGATGGTCATGGGAGCGAAGGCTGGTCTCGACCCGGAGCTGATGCTCGCGGTGATGAACAGCGGAACCGCACAGAACAGCGCATTGCTGTCCAAGATCCCCGATCATGTGCTCACGCGCCGCTTCGATTACGGCTCCGGCATCTATGTGACCGAGAAGGACCTGACCGCCTAGCTGGCCGAGGTCGAGGCGTTGCAGGTGCCTGCCTGGGTCGGAGTGGCCGTACGTCAGCTGTATATGCATGCCGCGGCCGAAGGCGGCTCCAAGAACGACATGACCAGCATCGTGCAGCACATCGAGCGTTGGGCGGGCACCACCGTCCCTAAGACGAGACAATGAAGCATCACGCGCGTTCCCCTTTATATTGACAGGTCAACCCGCGCGTGGCGAAATCCATGCAACCGCTAACAAATGTAGCGGGGAGGAAAAGCACATGAGGCGCCAAAGCTTCAGGACGATGCTGTCGGCCGCGATGGTTCTTGGCGTCGTGTCCACGGCCGCCCGTCACGCCGATGCGGACGGCATCGAGCAGAAGAGGGTCGTGATCGCTGTCGGCGGCGTGACCAGCCAGATGGACAAGCTGCCCTATGCCGTTGCCGTCAACCGCGGTTATTTTCGCGATGAAGGCCTCGATGTTGAATCGGTCGACTTCAACTCCGGCGCCAAGGGGCTGGAAGCCATGGTCGGTGGCAGCGCCGACGTGACGCAGGGGGCGTTCGAGCATATCCCTGAGTTGCAGGCGAAGGGCGTCAACCTGATCAGCTTCGCATTGTTCAGCCGCTATCCTGGCGATGTTTTGGTCATCGCCAAGAAATGGGCTGGCGAGATCCGCTCGCCTGCCGATCTCAAGGGTCGGACGATCGGCATCTCTTCGCCCGGCAGCGCAACGCAGGCCTTTCTCGGTCTGGTTCTGCGGCGGGCTGGCATGAACCTTGAGTGCTGCAGCTACGTGGCCGTCGGTAACGGAGCCGGCGCGGTTGCGTCGATGCGCTCGGGTAACCTGGATGCGCTTGTCAATCTGGACCCCAACATCACGGAGCTGCAGCTCAATGGTGACGTCGTCGTCATGGCGGACAGCCGGACGGCGGAGGGGACCAGGGAATATTACGGCGGCGACTACATTGTTGGCAGTCTCTACGCCAAGTCCGAATGGGTCGCGAAGCACCCCAATACCGTGCAGGCGCTGGCGAACGGGATCGCACACGCCATGCAGTGGCTGCGTACGACGCCGTTGGATGGAATCGTCACNNCTACCAGAGCAGTCGCGAGCACTACAGGAAAGTGGTCGAGAACAATCTGCCCGCCTTCCAGTGGGACGGCATCGCCACCCCTGCGGCGGCGAAGAATACGGTCAACGCGCTGGCGGTACTGGAACCGGAACTTGCGACGGCACCTATCGATCTCGCCAAGACCTACACCAACGATTTCATGATACGCGCAAATCAGAAATTCCCTTGAGCATTTCGCCGAGCACCGATGCTGTGCCGAGGCCCGAGAGCCGACGCATGGCGGTCGAGCTTGATCGTGTAACCGTCAGTTTCGACCCCGCGGGGTCGGCGCAAATCGGCTATACCGCGATACGCGACCTCACGCTGTCGGTCGCGGATGGGGAGTTCCTGTCGGTGGTCGGGCCCACCGGATGCGGCAAATCGACCATCCTCAATGTCGTAGCCGGGCTGCTGCGGCCGACATCGGGCAGCGTCACGATCTTCGGCGAGCCGCTTATCGGGATCAATCGTCGTGCCGGCTATTTGTTCCAGGCCGACGCGACGATGCCTTGGCGCAACGTCCTGCGCAATGTTGTCGCCGGGCTGGAGATCGCTGGCGTGCCGGAGCCGGAACGCTCGGAGCGGGGGCGGAAGTGGCTTGCNNCCGGCGGCATGCGCCGGCGCATGGCGCTGGCGCAGGTGATGATCGTCAATCCAGAAATGATTCTGATGGACGAGCCGTTCAGTGCGCTCGATGTCCAGACCCGCGTTCTCATGGAGAACGAGCTGCTCGATATCTGGAGCATGGAACGCAAATCGGTGCTGTTCATCACTCACGATCTGGAGGAGGCGATCTCGCTGTCCGACCGCGTCGTTGTATTGTCCGCGGGGCCGGATACGCATCGGATCGGTGAGTTCACGGTCGATCTGCCGCGCCCGCGCGATGTCGCGGAGATCCGGACCTTGCCCGAATTTTCCGGTCTGTACAGCAGGATTTGGGATTGCATGCGCCCAGAAGTCCTCAAAAGCTATCGGCTCGGGGCCGACCGCTAGATGTCACAGATATCGTTCAATCCCGCGACCCTGTCCGCACCGGCAGCCCGCATCAGAGCAGCCAGACGTCGGACCACGCTGATCCTACTGCTCCGGGTGATCGTCATTGGCGGTCTGGTCCTGCTTTGGCACTGGCTGACCGCGACCGATATCTTGCCGGCGTTCGTGTTCGGCCGGCCGCTTGCCGTGTTCATGCAGATCTTCAGTTGGTTCAGCACGGGCAAGATATTTGTCCATCTGGGTGTCACATTGTTGGAGACGCTGCTCGCTTTCGTGATTGGCAGTGCCCTGGGCCTGGCGGCCGGCCTGTGGCTCGGTCTCACGCCGTTCCTGGCCGAGGTGCTGGACCCCGTGCTGAAGGGGATCAATTCCATGCCGCGGGTCGTGCTTGGCCCGCTTTTCGCCGTCTGGTTCGGTCTCGGTATCTGGTCGAAGGTCTGGCTAGGCGTCACGATCGTGTTCTTCCTGGTGTTCTTCAACGTGTTCCAGGGCGTTCGCGAGGTCAGCCCGGTGGTCTTGGCGAATGCCCGTATGCTCGGCGCCAGCCGCTCGCAGCTTCTGCGCATGGTCTATCTGCCCTCGGCGATGAGCTGGATGTTTGCCAGCCTGCACAACGCCGTTGGCATGGCGTTCGTCGGGGCCGTGATCGGCGAATATCTCGGCTCGGCGCGTGGTATCGGATACCTCATTCTGCAGGCCGAGGGCGTGTTCAACATGAACGCCGTCATCGCCGGGATTTTCGTTCTGACGATTTTCGCCTACGGGCTCGATCATGTCGTCTCGGTGGTGGAGCGCCGGCTTCTGGTATGGCAGCGATGACCGCGATCGCCTTCGACGACATCGCGGATGCCGTAACGGTCTTTCTGGAAACCATGTCATGAACCGCAGCGGGATGATGAAATGAGCGATAGCCGAATACAAATGTCCGTCGGGATTGCCGGCAAGGTTGCCTTGGTCACCGGTTCCATCGACGGCATTGGCCACGCCACGGCGCGCGCGCTGGCCGCGCAGGGTTGCCATGTCATGCTGCATGGGCTGGGCGACCCGGCGGAGGTCGAGGCGAAGCGCAGCGCGCTGGCCGCCGAAAGCAAAGGCAATATCCGGTTCAACGGCTCGGACCTGTCCGACCTCGGGCAGGTGCAGGCGCTGTTCGAGGCTACCGAGCGGGAGCTGGGGCCGGTCGAAATTCTCGTGAACAACGCGGTGACACGGAATTTTCATTCCATCGAGGATCTTCCGATCGAGCGATGGAACTATGCCCTGGCGGTAAACCTGACCGCGCCGTTCCGGCTGATCCAACTGGCGTTGCCCGGGATGAAATCGCGGAAATGGGGTCGCATTGTCAGCATCGCCTCGAACTGGGGACTAACCGGCACGGTCAACCGTGCCGATTATGTCGCCAGCAAGCACGGTGTGGTCGGCCTTACGCGCGCCGCCGCCCTCGAAGCATTGCCGTACAACGTCACGTGCAACGCCATCGCCCCCGGTTCGACGCTGACACCGCATGCCGAGCGGCAAGTGCGCGAGCGCATGGCGCGTGGGAACAAGAGTTGGGACGACGCAGCCGCCGAACTGCTGGCGCAGCGCCAGCCATCGGGGCGTTTCGTCAAACCGACGCAGGTCGCCGACCTGATTACCTTCCTGTGCAGCGAAGCCGCCAGCGAAATGACCGGCGCGCCGGTGTCGATCGATGGCGGTTGGCTGACGATCTAGGCACTCTGGAGAGAGAACAAGAATGGAAATCTCCACTGCCGGTCTGCGTGTCCTGGTCACCGGCGCGGCCTCTGGCATCGGACGCAAGACCGCCGAGGCCTTCGCCGCGTCTGGGGCCGGGGTGATGATCTGCGATGTTTCGCAGGAGCATCTCGCCGGCTTCGCGGCGGACAACCCGTCGATCGGCACGATCGAGGCGGACGTGTCGGACCCGGCGGCGGTGGCGCGAATGTTCGACGCTACGGTGGCGCGCCTGGGTGGGCTCGATGTTCTGGTCAACAATGCCGGCATCACCGGACCAACCGGCGGTGTGGAGACGCTCAGCGTCGAAGACTGGGAGCGGACGCTCGCGGTCGACATCACCGGCATGTTCTGTTGCACGCGCCTGGCGGTACCGTTTCTCAAGCAGGCCGGCGGCGGCTCGATCATCAATCTGTCTTCAGCGGCGGGGCGGCTGCCTTACGCGTGGCGAACGCCGTACGCGGCAGCCAAATGGGCGGTCGTCGGGTTTACCCTGAGCCTGGCGCTGGAACTGGGTCCCAGCAATATCCGGTGCAACGCCTTGCAGCCGGGCCATGTGACCGGTGAGCGCCATGACCGCAATTCACGCAACCGCGCCGCGCTGCTCGGGGTCAGCTTCGAGGAACTGGAGGATGCGGCGCGCTCGCGCGTTGCCATGCGTCGCTTCATCGAGCCTGAAGAGGTGGCTGCCATGGCGGTGTTTCTGGCGTCCGATCTCGGGCGTAGCATCTCCGGTCAGGCGATCGGCATTTGCGGCTATCTGCAGCATTTCGGGCAGTGAACCCGTACGCATCCGGTACGCGCCGGATGCGGTTCAGGACGACGCGCGCCGCAGCATGTTCATGAGCTCGCGCACCGAGCCGAGGCGGTCGAGTTGCGTGACCGCCTGGATCACGCCGTCCACTTGGGCCGAGGACAGGCGTGGCGCGGCGTAGCGGCGGAACTTGGCCTCGACCTGTGCCGCTGTCAGCGGATTCTCCGGCGAGCCTCTTGGATGCGTGCATCGCGCTGTGAAGGTGGCGCGATCGGATAACTGCACCTGCACCGAGGACTGCACGCCGGAAAGCGCGGGATCGACCGCGACGCTCACGCGCTCGGCGGCGAACCGGGTCAGCGCCGGCGCATCGTAGCGCTCGGGCTCGAACTGATCGAGCGACAGGTCTTGGTCGTGCAGGGTCGCCGCCGCCGTGTAGTGGGCGGACAGCAGCGCCTGGAACTTGCCAACATAGGTGGCGTAGCCGCCATGCAGATCGAAGGCGGTCTGGCTCAATCCAACGCGCACGTGGTTCACGTCCTGTGGGCGCAGATCGTGCTGGTCGAGCAGATCGAACAGCGCCGTGATCATGCCCTGGATGGCGGCGGCGGCGGGCCACGCACGCAACGCGATCTGCTCCAGCTCCCATCGCGTTCCGAGGTCGGCGGTGACGCGCTCCGGGTGGCCGCCATCCGAATAGGCACTGTACAGGCCGCCATCGGGGAATGTCAGGAAGCCGGGATTCGCCAAAAAACCCTGCTGCGCCAGCAGCGCCGCCATCAGCCCGGACAGCGCGCCGCGGCACTGGTGAAATTTGACGGTGGGCGTGCCCCATGCCGCGAACGTCCCGGCGGATTGGCTGCCGGCGAGGCCGAAGCCGCGGGCCATTGTCTCGGCGTCGAAGCCGAGCAGGCGGCCCACCGCCGCCGCCGCGCCGAACGGGCCCAGAACGCCGGGGCCATGAAAGCCCTTCGCCCGGAAGGACGGGAAATCGAGGCCGATTCCGACGCGGGTGGTGACTTCGAACCCGGCGGCCAGCGCCGTCAGCAGGTCGCGCCCGGACAAATTGTCACGTTCCGCGATCGCCAGCGCTGGTGGCACCACTTCCCGCGTGACGTGCGTCAGTGTTGGGCGATGCGCATCGCACATTGTCATCGCGGTGATCAGAAAGCCGTTCAGGATCGTGGCTCCGGCCAAGGACAGGCGGTCCGCGCCGATGATGCTGGTATCGGCGCCCGGGGCGAGCGCCGTGGCAAGGGCGGCGACCTGCGGCGTTTCCTCGCCGCCATGGCTGTCTCCCTCCCGGAACCGAGATCGGGTCGCGCAAGCTTTATCTCTTTCACGCACGCATCGAAAGCACCGGATCGCTGGACCGGGCTGACCTCAAATGAGGAGCGGGTGATGGTGATCAGGGGGCGGACGGGGTAAACCGCTGTACCCGCTTGGCGTTGTCCACTTCGGTGGTGAAGACGTTGCCGTGGCTGTCGATTGCCAGATTGTGTACCCAATGGAACTGGCCAGCCTGCCGGCCGGCGCGGCCGAAGGCGCCGAGCAGCATGCCGTCGGCGCGGCGG
>PKWQ01000351.1 GCA_003133265.1 Acetobacteraceae bacterium | reverse complement strand
ACTTCCGGGTTCAGCAGCCGCTCCGGGCGCTGGCCGTCCAGGATGTTCAGCATCTGCTCGGCGGCGATGCGGGCGATGTTGGCGCGGGATTCGTGGGTCACCCCCGCCGTGTGCGGGCTGACCAGCACGTTGTCGAACGCCATCAGCGGATGTTCGTGCGAGGGTGGCTCCTTTTCCCACACATCCAGGCCGGCGCCGGCGATCCGCTTCTCGGCCAGTGCGGCGGCCAGCGCGGTCTCGTCGTGGATGAAGCCGCGCGCGGTGGNNCGTGTCCAGATCGACCTTCTCGGCACCCTTGGCGGCGATCTGCTCGGCGCTCAGGTTCGGATCGGCCGCCAGCACGCGCATGCGGAACAGGCCCTTGCACAATTCGGCGACGCGCCCGCCGACATGGCCGATGCCGACGATGCCGACGGTGCGGCCGACCAGATCGTGGCCCATGAACTGGATGCGCGGGATGTTGGACGCCCGGCGCATGAAGCGGTCGGTCTCGATGATGCGCTTGGACAGGGTCAGCATCATCCCCATCACGTGCTCGGCGACCGCTTCCTTGTTGCCGCCGGCCTGGTTCACCGCCAGCACGCCGGCCGCGGTGCAGGCCGCCACGTCGATCGTGTCGTAGCCGGAGCCGTTGGAGGACACCGCCAGCAGGTTCGGCGCGCGGGCCAGCAACTCCGGCGTGCAGTGATAGGGCTTCGGCAGCTCGTCGCGGGTGGCGCCGATCTGATAGCCGTGCGCCTGCGCCAGCACCGGGCCGGCTTCCTCGACCGAGGTCTCATTCTCCAGCTTGGTCAGCTGCACGTCGGGGCGGCGGGCGAGCACCTCGGCGAAAACCGGCGAGGCGAGGTATTTGACGTAGAACACACGCTTGTTGTTGGCAGCCATCCTGGAACCTTTCCATCGGTCGACATAACGGTCGGCAAGGGATGCAGACCGCCACCGCCAGCCGCGGATTGTCAGGCCATCTCCCCTCTTCCCGCCGCCATGGTATACGCGCGCACGCTTACGTCCACCCGGGCGCGAGCCAAGGAGTACCGCATGTCCCGCATCCCGCTCGCCATCGTCATCGGTCTGGCCGGCTTCGCCGCCTATGTCGGCGTTGTCGTCGCCCTGGCCGACCGGGTGGTGGGCGCGCACTGGCTGGTGCAACTGGTCTATTTCCTCGTCGCCGGCATGCTCTGGACGTTGCCGGCGCGTTGGCTGATGCTGTGGTCGGTGCGACAGCGATAAGGGAAATGCCGTCATGAGCCAGAGCGCGTTACGCAACACCGATCTGGACACCGCCGTGCAGGAAGCGCGGGAAGCCTATGTCGCGCGCAACCCGAAATCGCTCGCCCGGTTCGTCGAAGCGGTTGCCGTCATGCCCGGCGGCAATACCCGCACCTCCTTGCACTACGACCCGTTCCCCATCGGCATCGCCCGCGGCGAGGGCTGCCGCATCTGGGACATGGACGGGGCGGAATATGTCGATTTCCTCGGCGAATACACCGCCGGCCTGTACGGCCATTCCAACCCGGTGATCCGCGCCGCCATCGACACGGCGCTGGACGGCGGCATCAGCCTGGGCGGGCAGAACGTGATCGAGGCGAAGTTCGCCCGCGCGGTGTGCGACCGCTTCCCCTCCATCGAGCGCATCCGCTTCACCAATTCCGGCACCGAAGCCAACCTGATGGCGATCTCCGCTGCCTGCGTCGTCACCGGGCGCAAGAAGGTGATGGCGATGAACGGCGGCTACCATGGCGGGGTGTTCACCTTCGCCGGCGGCGGCAGCCCGATCAACGCGCCGTTCGATTTCGTGCTCGCCCAGTACAACGACATCGCCGGCACGCTGGCGCTGATCGAGGCGAACGCGACGGAGCTGGCGGCGATCATCCTGGAACCGATGATCGGCAGCGGCGGCTGCATCGCCGCCGAGCCGGCGTTCCTGCACGCGCTGCGCGATGCCGCGACGCGCGTCGGCGCGCTGCTGATTCTGGATGAGGTGATGACCTCGCGCCTGTATCCCGGCGGCCTGCAGGCGATGCGCGGGGTGCGGCCGGACCTGACGACGTTGGGCAAATATATCGGCGGCGGCATGTCCTTCGGCGCCTTCGGCGGCCGGGCGGACATCATCGACCGGTTCGACCCGCGCCGGGCGGACGCGCTGCCGCACGCGGGGACGTTCAACAACAATGTCCTGACCATGTCGGCCGGGCTGACCGGGCTGACCCAGATATTCACCATTCCGGCGCAGATGGCGCTGAACGCCCGCGGCGATGCGCTGCGCGAGCGGCTGAACGCGCTCTGCCGGGCGCATGACGCGCCGATGCAGTTCACCGGCATCGGCTCGATGCTGTCGGTGCATATGCTGCGCGGCCCGATCTGCTCCCCGGCGGACGCGGCGCGCGGCGATCAGAAGCTGAAGGAACTGTTCTTCTTCGACATGCTGGCCGCCGGCATCTGGCTCGCCCGGCGCGGCATGATGGCGCTGATGCTGCCGATCGGCGATGCCGAGTGCGACACGCTGGCGGCGGCGGTCGAGGAATTCCTGTCCAGCCGCCGCTCGCTGCTGGCGCGGGGGTAGCGCGGCCTACACCTGGCGTTCCTCGACGGTCTCCTGGATGTCGCGGCTGCGCACCACCCGGTTCTGCCAGACCCGGTCGAACTCCGCGATCAGCGCGCCCAGCCGTTCCGGCGCGGTGCCGGCGCGGGCATGGGCGATGTCGTCGAATTCGTAATAGGCGATGTGCGCGTCCGGCTCGACCCGGCTCCAGGTGCGCCAGGCGCGTTTGACCCCGAATGCCTTCATCGCATCGGGCAGATGCTCGGTCGCATACCAGCGATCGAACGGCTCGCGGTCGGCCGGATCGGCCACGCTCGCCCGCACCACCAGATAGGCCTTGCCCGCCATTGTCGTCTCCCGTTGCTGTCCTGGGGCGATGCTAGTCCGGGACGGGCGTGCCGGCCAGTTCGCGGCAATGGGCTCGACGGAAACGATATCCGACCGTAGGCTTCGGGCAACGTCCAACAAAACGTCCAACACGAGGGAAATCATGACCGGGCCATTGTTGTTCTCGCCGATCCAGCTTCGCGGCGTCACGCTGAAGAACCGTGTGGTCGTCGCCCCGATGCACCAGTATTCGGCGGTGAAGGGCTACCCGACCGACTGGCATGTGATGAATTACGGCCGCTTCGCCGCCGGCGGCGCCGGGCTGGTGATCATCGAATCCACCAAGGTGGAACGGCGCGGCTGTGGCACGGTGGGCGACACCGGCCTGTGGCACGACGACTTCATCCCGCAATTCCGCAAGCTGGCCGATTTCATCCGCAAGCACGGCGCGGTGCCGGGGATACAGCTCGGTCATTCCGGCCGCCGCGCGCGCCTGACGCGCCCGTGGGAAGGCGGCAAGCCGCTGACGCCAAACTCCTCGCCGGAAATCTACGACTGGGACGGCTGGGAGCTGGTCGCCCCCAGCGCGCTGCCCGGCGCCGAGGGCGAGCCGATCCCGCGCGCCCTGTCGCGCGAGGACATCCAGGGCGTGGTGGAGCATTGGGGCCAGGCGGCGCGGCGGGCCGATGCGGCGGGGATCGACGTGCTCGATATCCATGGCGCGCACGGCTACCTGATCCACCAGTTCCTCTCGCCCTATTCCAACAAACGCACCGACGCTTACGGCGGCTCGGAGCTGAACCGCATGCGCTTCGCCATCGAGGTGGTGGAGTCCGTGCGCGCCAACTGGCCGGCGCACAAGCCGCTGCTGCTGCGCCTGTCGGTGCAGGACGACGCCGGCTGGGACCCGGATCAGAGCGTGCGGCTGGCGCGCATCGTCAAGGACAAGGGCATCGACATCATCGACTGCTCGGGCGGCGGCATGCTCGGCCGTCCGGTGGAGAGTGCGGGGGCGGTGGGCTACGGCTATCAGGTGCCGTACGCCGACAAGATTCGTCACGAGGCCGGGCTGATGAGCATGGCGGTCGGGCTGATCGTACACGCCGACCAGGCGGAGGCGATCCTGCAGAAGGGTCAGGCCGACCTGATCGCCCTGGCGCGGGAGATTCTCTATAACCCGAACTGGCCGATGGACGCGGCGCGCAAGCTGGGCGTGGAGAACGCCTTCACCACGGTGCCGCCGCCGATGGCCTTCTGGCTGGCCAAGCGGGCCAGTTCGGCGAAGGGCGTGGTGCCGTCCACCTACAAGGTGGGAATCGACGCGTAATACCAGTCACCCCGCGTATCGACCCGTCATGGCCGGACCTGATCCGACCACGACGTTCGTGTAACGTTATTACCTCCAGGGACTGGCCTCAGATCATCGCGATCGGCCGCACCGGGCAGCCGGTGGCGCCGCGATATTTTGTCGCCAGCAGAACGAAACAAAAACTGTGCAGCCGCTCCCGCGCCAATTCCTCCAGCGCCAGGTTCTCGATGATGTAGACCCCGGCCTCCACCAGCAGATGCTGGTGTACCGGCATGGAGATCGCCTTGTTCGGGTTCGGCAGCACCTCCACCGCCATGTTGTCCGACCCGACGGCGACGACGCCCTGCTCGGACAGCCAGTGCGCGCCCAGCACGTCGATCCCGGGCTCTCCAGCGACGTAGCGGGCGTTGTCGATGCCGAACAGCCTGCCCCAGCCGGTGCGGATCATCACGATGTCGCCGGGCTCGATGGTCACCCCGGCCGCCTCGCACGCGCGTTGCAAATCCTCGGTGCTCACGACACGGCCGGGTTCGAGATGCGTCCCGCCGTCCAGACCCGCCACGTCCAGCATGATCCCGCGCGTGACCATCGGCGGCACCTGTTCGATGCCGAGGCGATTGAGGCCCCAGTCGGTCACCTCCTCCTCCGCGCTCAGGCCGTTATAGAGCCGGTCGCCGATGGAAAAATGCCCGAGCGCGTCGATATGCGTGCCGACATGCGCGGTCATCTCCATGCGTTCGATGTTCACACCCACCTCGTTGGTGGCGCCGAGCTTGCGACGGCGGCGCATCGAATCGCGCCAGTTGGTCCAGAGCGACATCAGATACGGAGTCTGGTTGGGCATCATGAACGGCGCGTTCATCGCGATTTCGTGGCTGACGTCGATTATCCGCCCTTGCGTCACCGTGCGCAGCGCCGCCAGCCGCTTCTCCGGCGTCAGCAGATTGGCCGCGCCGATCTGGTCGGCCGCGCCCCAGCGCGAATGGTCATGCACGCAGCACGTCATCGTGATTTCCTCCCCACGTCCCGTTTGATGCCATCCTGACAGGCAAGCGAGGAGAAGACGAGAGGCCAGGGACGGGGTATAAGCCGACATGACGACGCCAGAAGCCGCCAACACCGCCCGCCCCGCGCATCTCGATGCGTTGGAGGCCGAAAGCATCCACATCCTGCGCGAGGCCGCCGCCCAGGCGGCCAATCCGGTGATGCTCTACTCCATCGGCAAGGACAGCTCGGTGCTGCTGCATCTGGCGCGCAAGGCGTTCTTCCCGGCCCGCCCGCCGTTCCCGCTGCTGCATATCGATACGACGTGGAAGTTCCGCGACATGATCGCCTTCCGCGACGCCACCGCGGCGCGGCTGGGCTTCGAGCTGATCCTGTACACCAACCCGGAAGGGCTGCGCCGGGACATCAACCCGTTCGACCACGGCAGCGCCATCTACACCCAGGTGATGAAGACCGACGCGCTGAAACAGGCGCTGACCGAGGGCAAATACGACATCGCCATCGGCGGCGCGCGGCGCGACGAGGAACGCTCGCGCGCCAAGGAACGTATCTTCTCGGTGCGCGGCCCCGGCCATGTCTGGGACCCGAAACGCCAGCGCCCGGAACTGTGGCGGCTCTACAACGCCAGCCTCGCGCCCGGCGAGACGCTGCGCGTGTTTCCGCTGTCGAACTGGACCGAACGCGACATCTGGACCTACATCCAGGCCGAGGCGATCGATGTGGTGCCGCTGTATTTCGCCGCCCCGCGCCCCACCGTGCTGCGCGACGGCGCGCTGATCATGGTCGACGATGCGCGCATGCGCCTCGACCCCGGCGAGACTCCGGTGACGCGGATGATCCGCTTCCGCTCGCTCGGCTGCTATCCGCTGAGTGCCGCGGTGGAATCGACCGCCGCCTCGATGGCGGAGGTGGTGGCGGAGATGCGCGCCACGCGCCAGTCCGAACGCGCCGGACGGCTGATCGACCAGGACCAGGACGCCTCGATGGAACAGAAGAAGCGCGAGGGGTATTTCTGATGCCCGACTCGCTTTTGCGCGTGCTGGCCTGCGGCAGCGTCGATGACGGCAAATCCACCCTGATCGGCCGGCTGCTGTTCGAGTGCGGCACCATCCAGGACGACGTGATGGCGGCGCTGGAACGCGACAGCAAACGTTTCGGCACCGTCGGCGGCGCGATCGACTACGCGCTGCTGGTCGACGGTCTCGCCGCCGAGCGCGAACAGGGGGTGACGATCGACGTCGCCTACCGCTTCTTCGAGACGCCGCATCGTCGCTTCATCCTGGCCGACGCGCCGGGACACCAGCAATACACCCGCAACATGGTCACTGGCGCCTCGATGGCCGACATCGCCGTGCTGCTGGTGGATGCGCGCAAGGGGCTGCTGGCACAGACCCGCCGGCACGCCGCCATCGCCGCGTTGTTCGGCATTCGCCAAGTGGTGCTGGCGGTGAACAAGATGGATCTGGTCGGTTTCGACCAGGCGGTGTTTGAACGGATCGCGGCGGATTTCGCCGCCCTGCCCGGCCGGCTCGGCGGGTTGCGCGTCACCGCCATCCCGGTCGTCGCCCGCGACGGCGACAATATCACCAGCACCTCCGCACGGATGCCCTGGTATGCCGGCCCGTCGGTGCTCGCGGCGCTGGAGGCGGCATCTCCGGCGGCACCGCAGGCGGAGCGCGGCTTTCGCATGCCGGTGCAACTGGTCAGCCGGCCCAGCGCCGGATTTCGCGGCTATGCCGGCACCGTCGCCAGCGGGCGCATTCGCCCGGGCGATGCCGTCGTCAACGCGGTGTCGCTGACCGAGGCACGCATATCCCGCATCGTGACCATGGACGGCGACCTGCCCGAAGCCAGACCGGGACAGGCGGTAACGCTCGTGTTGGACCGGGAGATCGACGTCTCGCGCGGCGACGTGCTCGCCACCGCGCCGCTGCCGCCGCTGGCCGACGAGATTTCCGCCTCCGTGGTGTGGATGGACGAGACGCCTTTGTTCCGTGGCCGCACCTACGGCCTGATGCTGGGCACGCGGAGCGTCACCGGCACGATCACCGACATCGCCACCCGGCTGGACATGGACAGTTTGCAGGAGGAGCCGGCGCGCGAGCTAAACCTGAACGAGATCGGCAAGGTATCGATCTCGCTGGCCCAGCCGTTTGCATGCGAACCCTATGCGGCCAGCCGGGAACTCGGTGGTTTCATCCTGATCGACCGGCTGACCCGCGCCACCGTCGGCGCCGGCATGATCGAGACGGCGCGATCCGGGCGCGGCAACGTGCGCTGGCACCGGCTGGACGTGGACAAGACGGCGCGCGCGGCGCTGAAGTACCAGCAGCCGGCGGTGCTGTGGTTCACCGGCCTGTCCGCCTCCGGCAAATCCACCATCGCCAATCTGGTGGAAAAGCGCCTGCACGCGATGGGCCGGCATACGGCGGTGCTGGACGGCGACAATGTCCGCCACGGGCTGAACCGCGACCTCGGCTTCACCGAGGCCGACCGCGTGGAGAACATCCGCCGCGTGGCGGAGGTGGCGAAACTGTTCGTCGAGGCCGGGCTGATCGTGCTGGTCTCGTTCATCTCGCCCTATCGCGCCGAGCGCCTGCAGGCGCGCGAGCGGGTGGAGGACGGCGAGTTCATCGAAATCTTCGTCGACACGCCGATCGAGGAATGCCGCAGGCGCGATCCGAAGGGGCTGTATGCCAAGGCCGACGCCGGGCAGCTGCGCAACTTCACCGGCGTCGATGCGCCGTACGAGGCACCGCTGGCACCGGAGCTGCATCTGCCGACGATGCAGGCGCCGCCCGAGAGTTTGGCCGAACAGGTGGTGGAGGAATTGCGGCGGCGAGGGATCGTGGCGTGATGCCGCGCGCCCTCACGGCAGCACCTTCCCCGGATTCATGATGCCGCGCGGATCAAGCGCCGCCTTGATCCGCTGCATCACCGCCAGCTCCGCGCCGCCGCGCCAGTCCGGCATCATGTAGGGCTTCAACTGGCCGACGCCGTGCTCGGCGGAGAAGCTGCCGTCCAGGGCGCGCACCACGTCGTTCACCGTGTCCATGATCGCGTGGTCCTGCGCCAGGAACCAGGCGGGATCGGCGCCGGGCGGTTGTTCCAGATTGAAGTGGATGTTGCCGTCGCCCATGTGGCCGAACGGCACGGCGCGGATGCCGGGGATCAGCGCCTCGCAAGCGATGGTGGCGCGGCGGATCAGTTCCGGCACCTTGGACACCGGCACCGAAACGTCGTTCTTCACCGATGCGCCCTCGCGCTTCTGCGCCTCCGAATGCTCCTCGCGCAGGCGCCAGATGGCGGCGCGTTGCGCGTCGCTCTCGGCGATGGCGGCGTCGCTGACGATGCCGTCGGCCAGCGCGCCCTCCAGCACCTGCTCCAGGCTGGCACGCAGGCCGGCGTTGGTGCGCGGGGTGGCAAGCTCGATCAGCGCGTAATGCGCGGCGGGCTCCGCCAGCGGCAGCGCCGCGCCCTGGATGTGGCGGATGACGAATTGCACCCCCTGGCCCGACATGTACTCGAACGCCTGCACCGAAGCCGGATCGTGCGCCTGAAAGCGGGTGAACAGATCGAGCGCGGCATCGGGCGAGGGCACCGCGCATAGCGCCACCGCCAGTTCGCGCGGGCGCGGCGCCAGCTTCAGCACGGCGGCGGTGATGATGCCGAGCGTGCCTTCCGATCCGACGAACAGTTGGCGCAGGCAATAGCCGGTGTTGTCCTTGCGCAGCCGGCGCAGCCCGTTCCAGATTTCCCCGTCCGCCAGCACCACCTCCAGCCCCAGCACCAGATCGCGGGCGTTGCCGTAGCGCACCGTGTTGTTGCCCCCGGCATTGGTCGCCAGCACGCCGCCGATCTGCGCCGAGCCTTCCGAGGAGATCGACAGCGGCAGCAGGCATCCGGCATCGGCGGCGGCGGTCTGTGCCGCCTTCAGCGTCGCGCCGGCCTCGATGGTCAGCGTCATGTCCACCGGGTCGATGTCGCGCACCCGGTTCAGCCGCGACAGCGACAGGATAAGCTGCGAGCCGTCGGCGTCCGGCGTGGCCCCGCCGACCATGGAGGTGTTGCCGCCCTGCGGCACCAGCGACACGCCGGCCCGCGCGCACAGCCGCACCACGTCCGCCAGTTCCGCCGTGCTGGCCGGACGCACCACCGCCGAGGTGTGGCCGACATACAGCCGCCGCCAGTCCTGCGCGTAGGGGTCGGTATCGGCCGGATCGGTCAGCAGGCCGTGATCGCCGACCACGGCACGGATGGCGGCGAGCAGCGCGGCGGCGGGCGGACTGGTATCGGGCATGGACTGGGCTCCTTCGGCGCTTCAAGGTATCGGCCAACCCGTCTTGGTCAAGACGACGCAGACGCATAAGGGGAGCGCGGCATGGCAGACGAACTTCTGGCCGGCGACACGGCATTGGTAACCGGGACGGCATCGGGCATCGGCCGCGGCATCGCCCGCGCCCTGGTGGCGGAAGGCGCGCGGGTGCTCGGCGCCGACATCGACGCCGAACGCGGCGCGGCGATCGCCGCCGAGATCGGCGCGGATTTTGTCCGGTCCGACCTATCGCGCCCCGACGAACCCGCGCGCCTGTTCGCCGCCGCGCTGAAGATGCTCGGCAAGGTCTCCATCTTCGTCCATTGCGCCGCCCCGCGCCGGCGCGAGGAACAGACCGCGCTGGCGGTGACCGAGGCGCAGTGGGACGAGATGGTGAACATCAACCTCCGCTCCGGCTTCCTGCTCGGCCAGGCGGCGGGGCGGCACATGCGCGACGCCGGCAT